>JAGAHK010000442.1 GCA_017627115.1 Bacillota bacterium
ACTATTGCTTCGGGTATACCATTGGTTATGATAACGCTGCCGATAATATAGTTTAATACCGTTCCGACTTCCTGACCTACAGCTTCCGCAAACTGCTTTGAAAAGAAGATATATGTCATGCCCATAACAAGGATGGTATTTGTCATAGAACCGCATAAGCCCGCTATTGCCAGCGAACCCGTTTCGTTTTTAATGACCTTTACCAAAGCCTTGAAAACGAAAGCAGATACAACACCGATAAGAATTCTCGGTATAAAGCAGATAACAAGACTACAGAAATTACCTCCCGGCTGAAGCGGTGAAAAAAGAAAGCTTGTTATGCCCGGTGCGAAGAACGATGCCCTCAAAAAGCTTGTAAGGCCGAACAAAAAGCCTGTTATTGCGCCTTTTTTCCAACCAAGTACAACACCCGCAATAATAACGGGAATGTGCATGGTAGTTGCACCTATAGCAGGTGTTATCGGAATATAGCCCAGCGGCGTTGAAGCAAGTACAACAATTATCGCCGTAAAAAGTGCCATTTCCACCATGTCTCTTACGTTTACCGTTTGTCGTTTTTCCATATTTAATTTTCCTCCTTGCTGCCGTTCCTTAAGGATACAGCGCATTTTTTGTGATACCGTAACATTATATAATATTTTTACTCAGATTACAAGCCTTTTTCCAAATTTTAAAACAAAAAACGTAAAAATCATTTTTTATAAAACAAGCACGAGCCAAAAGAATGGCTTGTTTTTATAACGTCATTGTGGTATACTATCTTTAATATGACTAAAAAGGAGTTGACAAAATATGTCAGACTGTAGTTCATGTCCTTCAAAGGGCAAATGCGGCAGCAGCAGCGAAAGCTGTGGAAAGAAAAACAATCCGCTTAACAAGGTTAAAAAAATAGTCGGTGTAATGAGCGGAAAAGGCGGTGTCGGTAAATCAACGATTTCCGCTATGCTCGTAAAAGAGCTTAACAAACGTGGTTTCAAAGTCGGTCTGCTTGATGCGGACATTACGGGGCCAAGTGCAGTTCGCCTTATGGGTTTACAGGGTGAGCGTGCCTATGGTGACGGCGAAGGCAATATCATTCCTGCCGAAACTCCCGACGGAATAAAGGTAATGAGCCTTAACCTTATGATGGAGGATGAAAACCAGCCCGTTGTATGGCGCGGTGCAATGCTCTCAAACTGTGTAAAGCAGTTCTGGGAAGAAACACTTTGGGGTGAGCTTGATTATCTTGTGATAGATATGCCTCCCGGAACAGGCGATGTTACACTTACCGTAATGCAAAGTATACCATTAAGCGGCATAATAATGGTAAGTCTGCCGCAGGATATGGTTGGAATGATAGTGACAAAATCGCTTAATATGGCTCGTATGCTCAATATCCCCGTTTACGGTCTTGTGCAGAATATGAGTTATGTAAAATGTCCACACTGTGACGAAAAAATAAGAATATACGGTGACAGCACAAGCAATATTGCGCTTGAACAAGGTATTCCTCTGCTGGGCGAACTGCCTGCAAACGCCGATATTGCAAAGCTTTCACAGGGTAAAGGTGAAATAAGCGACAAAGAAGTTATGCAAGTTTTCGATACACTTGTAAAGACGATAGGATAATTGTATGAGACAGTAAAACCCCCGCAAAGCGGGGGTTTTGTATTAGTCGATTTCTTCGATCTCATTATATTTGAATTTTTTTGTATTTGTGCCAATAACCGTAGAAGTTGTTGCTGTCGCATTGGTCTGATCATTGGAGTCAAAAACAACTATATCTATTTGTGGTGTTTCATAAATGTTCTTCACTAATATCCCTCCTTTTATCAGCTTATTGTAACCGCTGTCACAACTTCACCGAATGAATTTGAATCAGCTGCGATTGCATATATATTTTTGCCGCTTGTTGCTTTTTCAACAACAGCTATAGAATAGTACTTTCCGTCGTCTGCTGTCAATGTTACGGTTTTAGCCTGTGAATTTGTATATTTAACAGTTTTATAAACCTCATCGGACAAACAATTTGTTCCGTTTACACAAGCATTATTCGTTGAAAGAACAAAGCCTGCCTCATCAGCATTAAGAAGGTCGCTTTCACTAACTTCACCATATACAAGAACATAGTTTTGATTATCAACAACAACATCATCCGCAATCTTAACATTGCTTACTACAACCTTATTATAATATTCGGGTGTAAAGCCAAGAATTGCAGGAACAGTACCCACTAATTCGTTATAAGCAGTATTTGATAAGAAATGTCCATCGGTATTGTTGGTTGAGCGGAATAATGATTTATCATTATAATTTCCGTATTCATAGAAAGCATTGTCAACTGCATTTCCGCCTGCTCCACTCCAATCGACCCAACCTGCCGCATTAATATAACCGCTTGTTATATCAGTATTTATGAAATAAGCTGTTGCGGGCAGTTCCCAAGGTCTGCCGAAATATCCTGCAAACGAAGTTATTGAACTTTCAGCTGTTACCTTGCAGTTAAAGAAGTAGTACGGTGCACTTGCCGTTCTGGGTGCTGTAATATAACCGCTGCCTGTTCCGTCATCAAACCACTGTAATATACAATCATCAAATACCATTGTACCGCCGCCGCAGATGTAGTCAACATTGCCGCCTATTGTACAATCCTTGAAATACGAATGGCTTGAAGCCTCACAGCTGTTTGTACCTAATGTATCCTGTGAAGAAAGGATAGAACAGTTGTAGAACTCTGCCTTATCGCCAAATACCGCAAGAGCATTTGCACGTTCTCTGTTAGCAGTTGTCTTAACATTTGTTCCTGATGTTCTTGTCCACTTTTCGGATTCCTTATGAGTAGAATATGCAGAACCTGTACCTGTGTTTG
>JAGAHK010000443.1 GCA_017627115.1 Bacillota bacterium
AAAAAATAAAGGAGAGTGAAAAAAATCAATAAATCTGCAATATCTTCGAAAGATCATCCGAATAAAAAAAGCTGCCTGACATTAAGAAGGGCAACTCATCGAACATTTGCAACCGGCTGTCATAACAGAAAACATAAAGTTTAACCGTCTTTAGACCCTTGGCTTTGCGTCCTTATCTTTCAATAAGTTTGCCAACTATTGATTTAATCTATAAGTATTATACATCAGCATATACCTTTTGTCAACACCTTTTTAAAATTTATTCTGCACAAATTTCAGCCATATTTTCGCAAAATCAAGCAGTTTTTTTGACAAATCATTGCAACTCTAATTATTCTTTAATTATTAAAAGGGGCTTACAACATGAAGCCCCTTATTTAATATTATATTTATGTATTACGATTTATTAATGATGGAAAAGTCTGATACCCGTAAATGCCATAGCCATGCCGTATTTATTGCAGCTTTCTATAACAAGGTCGTCACGCACCGAACCGCCGGGCTGTGCAATATATTTAACGCCGCTCTTCTTCGCGCGGTCGATATTGTCGCTGAACGGGAAGAACGCATCCGAGCCGAGTGCAACATCCGTCATTTTGTCAAGCCAAGCGCGCTTTTCTTCGCGTGTGAAAACAGAGGGCTTTTCGGTAAACACTCTCTGCCAAGCGCCGTCTGCAAGCAGATCTTCATATTCCTCGCCGATATAAACATCTATCGCATTATCTCTGTCGGGACGCTTAATGTCGTCCTTGAAAGGAAGTTCAAGCACCTTCGGGCACTGACGGAGGAACCAATTATCCGCCTTTGAGCCAGCAAGACGTGTACAATGCACTCTTGACTGCTGACCGGCGCCTATACCTATAGCCTGACCGCCCTTTGCAAAGCAGACGGAGTTGGACTGTGTGTATTTAAGCGTGATAAGCGCAATTTTAAGGTCGATAACGGCAGACTCGGGCATATCCTTGTTTTCGGTAACGATATTTGCAAGCAGTTCGTCATCTATTTTGAGATTTTGTCTGCCCTGCTCGAAAGTTATGCCGTATACCTGCTTACGCTCGATCTCTTCGGGAACATAGCTTTCGTCTATCTGTATTACATTGTAGTTTCCCTTCTTCTTCTGTGCAAGCAATTCAAGCGCTTCATCGGTAAAGCCCGGAGCGATAACGCCGTCGGAAACTTCGCGGCGGATAAGTTTTGCGGTCGCTTCGTCACAAACATCGGAAAGTGCGATAAAGTCACCAAAACTCGACATTCTGTCCGCACCTCTTGCTCTTGCGTATGCACAGGCAAGCGGCGAAAGTTCGCCTGCATCCTCGACCCAATATATCTTCTTTAAAGTATCGTCAAGCGGTAAACCGACAGCCGCACCCGCAGGCGAAACGTGCTTGAAGCTTGTTGCCGCAGGAAGACCCGTAGCCTCTTTAAGTTCCTTTACAAGCTGCCAGCCGTTGAAAGCGTCCAGAAAGTTGATATAACCCGGCTTGCCCATAAGTACTTTAATCGGAAGCTCGCTGCCGTCAGCCATAAAAATGCGTGACGGCTTCTGATTTGGGTTACAGCCGTATTTTAATTGAAGTTCGTTCATTTTTGTATCCGTCCTTATTATTTGTTCATATTATTTATTCTTGTTTACGATACGTGTTTCGTACTTGCCCGTTTCGATGTCGATATATCTTACAAAAAGAGATACCTTGTTATCTTCGTTAAGACTTGTCCATACGGTGTTTGTGAATGTGTCTATATCCTCGTCGGGCATATCCACCCACTTCGGCTCGCCCTCAAAACTCGGGAGGGGATTTTCGTTTCTTGCATAAGTATGGATAAAGCGACCCTCGCCCGCTACAGCCTTATCATAGGCGAATGTATAGCGATTGCAGGCCTCGGGGTTGCCGTTTGCACTTTTTAAAATAGACATGGCATAGCCGAAATTGCCGTTTTCGATATGCATTATACCCGAAATTCTGGGTGTAAAGTTAGGCGGATCGGGCTCAAACTCGCGTATTCTCAAAGACTGTTCAAAAGTGAGCTGTTTGTCCATGCCCTCGTAAATAGTATCGGTCTGATCGCCGTTTGTCACTATCGTCTTGTTGCCGAGCACGCGAACGGGCGCATAGATGATAAGGCTGGGGTCTTCAAGTTTCGCGGGGTCAAACGCCTGTGTTCTTATGCCCTCGCCGTCCTCAACAAAAATGCGGTTGCGGCTGTTTTCGCTTCTGCCCATTATAAAATAAGCGGTAATTGCTTTTTTGCCGTCCTTGCTTCTGCCGATGATGATACCTCTGCCCGGGTATGGATTTTGCTGCAATTCGGTTTTGATAGATAATTTTTCCATAATATGCCTGCCTTTCCGTAAAAAAATGCGCCTGCCGTTAACAAATATTTTGCCCCGACGGTCGGCGCTGAAAATTCTGATACTCCTCGTTTTTGTTCGTATAGAATTGTTACAGTTTTATTACAAATTAAGAATAACATTTATGACGATAATTGTCAAGTGGTTTCTACCCTTTTATTTTATACCCGAGAGAGTCCATAACATCGTTTATAAGCTTCATATCATACAATTTGCACTCTATAAAAAACCTTGCCGCAAGTTCGCCCAAGCCGGCTTTGGAAAACTCATAGCCTGCGCTCTGCATAAGCCACTCTGCATCGTTTATATCGAGTTCAAGCGCTATTATAAGCTGAATGAGAGTTTTTTTGGACGGCACAAGCGAATGTGCGCGAAGTCCGGTCAGTACGGTCTTATTGATATTTGCCTTTTGCCTTATCTCGTCATCGGTAAGGCCTTTTTTGGCAATAAGTTCGTCATAAGAAGCAAAAAACACGGGTTCAAGCTTTTTCTGTTCTTTTGCCGAAACGACCCCGAGCGTATCGTCGGGGTCGAAATGTTTTTCGGCATATTTGCGCACATCCTCGCAAAGAACATAAAAACGTGTGTTTTCTATCATGTTTTTAAGTTTTGTAAAGAACGACATACTGCCTCCGTTATCAGACAAGCTTCACCTGATGGAATACTTTTTTGCCTTTTTGTATCATTATAACATCATCTTCAAACATATCGGGTGTTACAACAAAGTCAACGGCAGGTACCTTTTCTTCCTTAACCTTAACGCCGCCCTGCTGAACAAGACGTCTGCCCTCACCTCTTGACGGGATAAGACCGCATTTTTCAAGAAGTTCGATTATCTGCATACCATCACCGAAATCTGCCTTTGCGATCTCGGTCGTCGGTACGGAACCGCCCATAGCACCGCCGCCGAAAAGTGCCTTTGCAGCCTGCTGTGCCTTTTCCGCTTCTTCCTTGCCATGTACGAGAGAGGTAAGCTCATATGCAAGTATCTCTTTTGCCTTGTTGAGCTGGCTGCCCTCCCACTTGTCCATCTCGTCTATCTGCTCAAGCGGCAGGAAAGTCAACATCCTTAAACACTTAAGAACATCCGCATCCGCAACATTTCTCCAATATTGGTAGAACTCAAAAGGCGAAGTCTTGTTCGGGTCAAGCCAAACTGCGCCCTTCTGTGTTTTGCCCATTTTCTTGCCCTCGCTGTTGAGAAGCAGGGTTATGGTCATTGCATAAGCATCTTTTCCGAGCTTTCTTCTTATAAGCTCCGTACCGCCGAGCATATTGCTCCACTGGTCGTCGCCGCCGAACTGCATATTACAGCCGTACTTCCGGTATAATGCGTAGAAATCGTAGCTCTGCATTATCATATAGTTGAATTCAAGGAAACTCAGACCCTTTTCCATTCTCTGCTTGTATCACTCTGCGGTAAGCATACGGTTAACGCTGAAATGTGCGCCGACTTCACGAAGTACCTCGATATAGTTAAGGTCGCGCAGCCAATCGGCATTGTTTACCATAAGCGCCTTGCCGTCCGAAAAGTCGATAAAACGGCTCATCTGCTTTTTAAAGCACTCACAGTTGTGGTCTATCATTTCCTCCGTCATCATCTGACGCATATCTGTACGACCCGAGGGATCGCCTATCATAGCCGTACCGCCGCCGATAAGCGCAATAGGCTTGTTGCCTGCCATC
>JAGAHK010000444.1 GCA_017627115.1 Bacillota bacterium
GTTCCAAGATGACCTTGAGAGACTGAGCACTCATCGAACCCGCTACAAATAGCAGCAGGAACGTTACTAAAGATTTAGTAATAGTTCTCATGTTTGTAAGTTAATAATAAGTTAAAAAATATGGTTAATAATTATATCGGCTATGCAAGGGCATCGTCTGCACAGCAAAACGCGGGCAGGCAGATAACAGCCTTAACGAAATACGATGTGCCCAAATCGACTATTTACACAGATAAGCAAAGCAGCAGGAATTTTGAATACACCGATTATTATCGCATAATATTACATTAAAAATGCAGCAATAAAGCAGGCGAAAATTTATATGTCCGATTGGTAAAGTATTGGAGGTTTTTGTTGACAAATTTAAAAAATATTTTTATAATTATATTATAGGCAATATTTCGGAAATTTTTTTGAAATATTACGACAATAAAAATATTAAAAAAGGGACTGACAAGTTATGAAAAGACTATATTCTCAAGCAAGCGGCATAACTGCGACCTTTTTTACAGGCAAATAACGGCATATTAAAAGCATACTCTATGTGAGTTCAACCGTAATGGCATTTTAGCGGCGATATTGTGAAGGTTTGAGGAGGTTTTAACTTCCTAAAATATCTGTCAGGGTGTGCTTTTGTTGTATTCATTGTATATATTTCATTTGTAAAATACATTTAAAAGAGAGGGGCTGACTATATGAAAAGAAAGCTGAAAAAAATGATAAGCGCGGCGATGTCTGCCGTTATGCTTATTTCTTCGGTGTCGTTTACCTATGCCGAAGAACCGTCGGGACCGTCATATTTTGACTTTGAATATGCAAACTATGATGTGAACGAGAATGACGGTGAATTAAAGGTAAAGATAAAACGCTATGGCAGCACTGCCGAAAGTGCGGATGTGGCATTCAAGGCGGCGGATTTTCTTTCGACCTACGGCAAGGATTATGAGATACTTGACGAGGACGGAAATGTGCTTGAAAAGGTAAGCGGCGTTAAGCTCGACCCAAGCGAGTTTGTTTATGACGAAAGTATTTCGGGTTCGGGATTGTACGTTATGCCCGACGAGGCCGTTTCGGGCGGTGCACTTGATGGGTATGAACAAACGGAAGAGGTAGACCCGACCGAGCCTTTGGATACAGCCGAGTTTGGCGGTTCTCCGCTGTTGGCGGCACAGGCACAGTATCTTGACTTGCCCAAGGCAAAGGATGAGGAAGAAGTTACGCCAAACGATCTGCAAAAGTCCGTTGAAGAAATGTACAAATATTTCGGCGAAGCGGAGGGCGCAGATGGTATCGTTCACTTTAAGGAAGGCGAGGCCGAAAAGGAGATCACCGTTGTTGTCAAGGATAACGATATCGCGGAAAGCGACAAGATGTTTATACTGGCTATTTTAGGGGCAGAGGGCGAAGGCGTTGAAATGAAAGCCAACGCAACGACCTATGTTTCCATTATAGACGACGAGGAACACGAGGAAGCGTCCGTTTCGATCGATACAAAGGTGATAACATTAACGCAGGACAAACCGACTGCAGAAGTTACGGTTAGAAGAACAAGCGGTTTGCAGTATTTTACATCGGTCTATGTTTCGACGGTAAATATAGACGACTGCCGCGGTGCTTACGAGGAATTTGTGGGCAAAACGATTGCTTTTGTCCCCGGTGAAACCGAAAAAACCGTGACCGTGACCGCAAAAGAATTTAACAAAAAGACAAAATTCGGTGTTAAATTAGAGGGTTATGACGATGTGTGCATAGGTAATTCCCTTGCGACCGTTTATATAAACGAAGCTCCCGAAGATACCGAAATACATACTCCTGCCGAAAGCCCCGTCACGGTTTATTCCGCCGACGAGGACAATGCAGCTGTCGAGACTTATGCAAGCGGAAAGTATTTAGGCAGCAGCTATACATACAAGTATGTTGGTTGGGACTGGGAGACCGGTCCCGGTTCAAGCGGTTATAAAGGAGATTATGAAGGAAACACCAAATATGTTACACAAACAGGCAAAGGAAATTATTGCTTTTATGTTACCCAAAACCCTGTAAAAACATTGGGTATCAAGAATTTTTCGCTTAATGCATTCGTTACCGGCAGCGGTTACGGAAGGTTTGAGACCGATATAGATAAAACGTGGGAAGGCTCAATAGACGGAGTAACAATGGGAAATTCTTCTCCCACGTACTATAATCTTTCTCCGAATCAAAATTACAAAGAACTGTACCTTAAAATAGGTGTCAGAAATACCAGTAACGGAAACCCTTCTTCTCTGTTTTTCAGCGAAAGTATCAGTGTAGACTGGGCAAGATACAGCTTTTCGGAAATCAAGCCCAATCAGGAGGTGCAGAGAAAACTTATCGACTTTATCACAGGTGATAGCGGTACGACCTATTTTGAAGGCGAAACAAGCAAGACCGTAAAGCTTAACGGTATTAATATAAAAACGACATCGGGTGATGATGTATCGGGTTTTTATACAAACAACGGCAGCCAAGTAGTCTTTACTGCACCCGACAGCGTAACAAAATACGGTTATTTGCTTGATAAAGTATACTTCTATAACCAAGCGCAGAACAAATTTGTTGTAAAAACAGCAGATGCCAACGGTGAATTAAGGCTTACGCCAAATGCCGATTTTGCTGAAGAACTTCGCAGCAGCGGTGTTATAGCAATCGCCAATGCCGACAATACCATATATGTAAAACCTGTATATAAGGCAAAAATGTGTAAAGTAGTGTTTTACGGAAGTAAGTACAGCTCGACGCCTTTTGCGAATATAGAAAAAGATTATCCCGACATTAAATCGGAAAGCCTCTCCTTTGGCGTATTCAGAGCTTTTTATGTACCGAAGTATACTGTACTTCGCTTGCAGTACAGTGTGACAAAAGCAAATCAGCGTCCAACCGGTGTAAGTCCTTTAATGCAGTGGATAAGGTATTATTACAGTGCAGGCAGCCAGATATGGAGTACAATGCCCGACAGGCAAAAAGAAACTATCGATATTACAGACTATACAAAGGCCGAATACATCGTGACGGAAGATGTAACATTGGAAGGCAATACGACCGCACAGGATCTTTATATAGGTTATTCTCCCGAATACAGAGAGCTTATGAAAAAGCAGCTTGGAGGAAGCCTTGCAGGCTCTGTGCTGGATACGGATGATACATCCGATGAACCAAGGCACACAAATGCAGACGGCGCTATGACCGTGCCGAATGTCTCTATGGGCAGAACCTACAATTTCCGAGCATTCCCGCCGCAGAACTTCTATACAGTGTGGGTGGATATGACGGGCGATACCAATAACGATGGTACGGCATTCGGACCGGGTGACGAGCCAAAGACCCCAAGGAATGCCGACAGCAACGGAAGATATGACAATCCCCGAATGTTATTCGGCAGCCGTGTCAATTTGAAGATAGAAAGAGACAATACAAGGTGGCATTATTGGTTCACACCTTCAGTAGCAGAGTTATCAAAGAATATTAGGGGAAAGGTACAGCGAAGAAAGGCAAGTGTGCTCCAACTCTCTACAACGAGAAAGGAAAGCGATATAAAAGACCTTACACCTATAAGCGGTGTATTCGTAAGTGTGGAAGACGGTTCAGCATTGACCGATGAAAACGGTTATTTCAGTGTAGCGACGAGTGCACCTATCCCCGCAGGCGCAATGAGTGCATATTTTACCGTAGACGGCATAGAATACTCGCAAAATGCCCAAATATCGACACCCAATGAATTTGTGATACCTGCATTGCCAAAGTTTGAGGTAGGCTTAAACAGCGTTAAGGCAAGCTATGCAGACAGCAAAAACAAAATTGCCGACGGCAGCAGCATTATACCTGTAAAGGACGATAATTTCACAATACAAATGACGATAGAGGGCGATGCAGTAACACGCCCCGCCGATGCAAAGTTCAGCATTTACGACATTGACGGAAATTTCTTAAGAGATGCTGACAGCAGTCTTTTTACGGTAACAAAAGAGACTCTCAACACAACAAACAGCCTTAAAGTTTCGGTAACATTTAACCCTAAGGCTGCAATGAACAACAACGAGGAACTTTATGTACAGTTTGCCGACAATAACGGTCAGTGGTACAACACACTTTCAACGGGCTACAAATTTATTGGTGAGCTTACGCTTGATAAGTTCATATTCCCGCTGATAGGCAGCTCAACACTTGAAAGCGGCATTACAAGCGGCGTTGTGGAAGATATTATCGGCAATCCGCTGGGCGATATGAATGTAGGCGAAATTGGCGGCGGTGCAATAGAAACCGTTATCAACGACTATACATCCCCGGGTGCAGAACAATGGAAGACCGCAAACCCGGGCAAACCGCTTGACAGCAAATATCAGTGGCAGGCAAATACTTTCAATTTCGGCTATAAGAAAGATTTTAGCGACGAATACAAGTATGACAGCGAAAAAGCCAAGGAAAAAGCCGAAAAAGAGAAAAAAGCGGCCGAGGATGCAAAGAAAGAAAGCGAAGAAAAAGAAGAAACAAAACCCGGTAAACTTTTGGAGGAATATGCGGGATTTGAGATAATCGAAAAAGACAGCGAGGAGATGCCCAAGGACAGCAAATCGGGCTACAGCACAAAGAGCAGCTTCAAATGGAGCGTAACGCCTTTTGCATCTTTCCGTCTTACGCTTACACAAAGACCTGCAGCAGTAAACGGCAAAACAGAATTTAAACCGTACTTTGAAGACCTGACATTTGTTGTGGGTGCAAGGTTCGGTGTAAGCACAAATAACACTATCTCTACTCCTATCGGTGTGGATGTTATTATCAATGCAAGTTTAGACGGCACAGTCGCAGGCGTTTACCATATGTGGACGGACTATAAAGACGAGTGGCAGGTAGATGGTGCAACGCCTTATACTTCCGAAGATTTTGGTGTATTCAAGAAATTCGGCCCCGACAGCGCAGTAAGGCGCGAGGCTTATATCTTTATCGATCCCGTTATATCGGTAACGCTTGGTATTGATGTTAAACTTGCCTCACTTTACGGCAACGCAAAGTTTACCTTTGATATGGACTTCCAATTCACCGATGAAGAGGACGAAGCGGGCGATATGGTCGTCAACTACTACGGCGATATGAAAATAGACCTTAAATGGTGGGTAGAAGTTATAGGTATTACAGTTTACGAAAAGAAATATGACGATGTAAAAACAGTCAAACTTTTCAGTCAGGGTACAGACAAACATATCAGCTTTGACACGGCCGATGCAATGATACAGGCAATGGCTGCGGATGAATTTGCCCTCGGTTCCGACGAACCTATCGGAAACGAACCTGTTTCAAGAGCATATCTTAAAAACAGGGGCGGCTGGAACACAGGCGGCAGCGAGATCCGGCTTTTCAGCTCGGACACAACGACAGAAAAAACATTGCAAAACGGCAGCGCAGGCAATAACAATGTTCAGCTTGTAAAGATAAACGGCAATGAAATGCTTATGCTGTTTATCGATGATGTTCCCGCAAGAAACAATATCAATAAACGCGCGCTTTACTATTCGATAGGCGACGGTCAAAA
>JAGAHK010000445.1 GCA_017627115.1 Bacillota bacterium
AACGACAAAAGTCTTTGGACTTTGGGCGTTTACTTGCGCCGACTGCGAGCCGCAAAGCGGCTTTATTCCTTGTACGCAGTCGTGTGCATGCCCCGCAGGGTTATAGTAAAGGACATTTTTAAATGTCGTTTACTATAAAAAACAGTTGATTATTTCGGGATTTAAGGTTATAATTAGAAAATAGGGAAGTATTTTTTCCGAACTATCCAACAGATAAATTTTTACGGAGGAAAAGCCAATGCATGAAACAGTTATCGTTTTGGATTTTGGCGGACAGTATAATCAGCTTATAGCGCGAAGAGTGCGCGAATGTAACGTATACTGCGAGGTCAAAAGCTATAAAACAACGATCGAAGAAATAAAACAGATAGCTCCCAAAGGCATTATCTTTACGGGCGGTCCCAACAGTGTTTATCTTGATGATTCTCCGCGTATCGGCAAGGAGATATTCGAGCTTGGCATACCCGTGCTTGGCATATGTTACGGCTGTCAGCTGATGGCATATGTGCTGGGCGGAGAGGTGACTGCTGCCGAAAACAACAGTGAATACGGCAAAACCGAAACATTTTTTGACACATCCGACCTGCTTTTCAAGGGCCTGCCCGAAAAAGGCATTACATGGATGAGCCATACCGATTACATAAGCAAACTCCCCGAGGGCTTTGTCTACACGGCACACACCAACGGCTGCCCCGCTGCGGGTATGTCCTGCGCCGAAAAGAAGCTTTACGGTATTCAGTATCACCCCGAAGTTATGCACACCGAAAACGGTACGCAGATGCTGCACAACTTCCTTTACAATGTTTGCGGCTGCTCGGGTGATTGGTCTATGAGCAATTACGCGAAAACAGCCATACAGTCCGTTCGCGAAAAAGTAGGTGACGGCAAAGTTCTGCTCGCTCTTTCGGGCGGTGTTGACAGCAGCGTGCTTGCTGCTCTTCTGGCAAAAGCTATCGGCAATCAGCTTACCTGTATTTTTGTCGATCACGGTCTTATGCGTAAAAATGAAGGTGACGAGGTCGAAGCCGCTTTCAAGCAGTGGGATATAAATTTTGTACGGGTAAATGCAAAAGACAGATTTCTCGGCAAGCTTGCGGGTGTTTCCGACCCCGAGACCAAACGCAAGATAATCGGCGAAGAATTCATCCGCGTTTTTGAGGCGGAAGCAAAGAAGATAGGCAAGGTCGATTTCCTTGCACAGGGTACGATCTACCCCGATGTTATCGAATCGGGTGCAGGTGATGCCGCTGTTATCAAAAGCCACCACAACGTAGGCGGTCTGCCCGATTATGTGGATTTCAAGGATATTATAGAGCCCCTGCGCCTGCTTTTCAAGGATGAAGTACGCGCGCTCGGCACCGAACTCGGTCTTGCAAGCTACCTTGTATGGCGCCAGCCTTTCCCGGGCCCCGGACTTGCAATAAGAATAATCGGCGATATCACAGAGGAAAAAATAGCTATCCTCCAGGATGCCGATTTTATCTTCCGCGAAGAGATAGCAAACGCAGGCCTTGACCGCGATATACACCAGTATTTCGCTGTCCTTACCTCAATGCGCAGCGTCGGCGTTATGGGCGATAGCCGCACGTATGACTATACCCTTGCCCTCCGCGGCGTAACTACAACCGATTTCATGACCGCCGATTTCGCAAGGATTCCCTACGATGTCCTCGAAAAAATCAGTAGCCGTATCGTAAATGAGGTAAAAAATATCAATAGAATCGTGTACGATATAACCACAAAACCACCTTCAACTATTGAGTGGGAATAATTTACGAGCTTTTGTAAGCCGCTTAAACAGCGGGTTTCAAAACTGACAACGCCGTTTTGACAACAAAATGGCAACAAAATCGTACTATTTTCAATAATTCAATTTCAAAGACCTTACCGACAAACTGTGTGTTGGTAAGGTCTTTCTTCTTATGAGTTTAAAATCTCATCCAGATTACTGATAGCAGACCGAGGGTAATTATATCTCCAATTATCATATTCCTCTTTTGTTATCTCATCATTAAGGCACTTCTCTGACATCTGCTGCCATGCAAGGAATTTATCAAATAAAGCAGGATAACTTGGGTTAAAGACCTTTTCGGGCGTAAGGCAGAGTTCACCGTCGATATTTTTTATTTTCAATCCATACATATCCTCAAGTGCGAATAATGTCATCATCAGACCGTTGTAGGTGTCTATTTCGGGTACATTGATAGCTTTGGGGCTGACATCAAGCACCTCTGCAATGCTTTTAAGCATATCTTCTTTCGGAACTCTTGCCTCGGATTCGTACTGGGCGATACGCACATCGCTTGTTTTGTCCGTAAAGCCGACCGCAAGACCAAGCTCTTTTTGGGTCATACCTTTTAAATTTCTGAAATATTTGATTCTTTGTCCGATTGCCATATTTTCCACCTCTAAACATATTTGTTTTACCTATTGTAACATATCTAAAACATAAATGCAACAAAAACTTAAACAAAAAAGTTAAGAAATTTTTAAAAAACCACTTGACTTAACGCAAAATGTTTAGTATAATGTATACCATCACACAACTAAACAAATATGTTTAGGTTAAATAAGTACGAAAGGGGGCAGATTTTATGTCAAATTTTATGAGTGCCGCTGATGTGGCAAAAGAACTCGGTGTAGGCAGGACTAAATCACAGCAGATAGTCAAGGAATTAAACGCCGAGTTGGAGAAAATGGGCTATCTTACTGTACAGGGCAAGATAAGCCGTAAATTCTTTGAAAAAAGATACATCTATAATGAAGATTGATGATTGTAAAAAGAGGGGAGAGATTCTATGTCAAAATTTATTACAGCCACAGAAGTGGCAGAGGAGCTGAACGTGTCAATGTCCTGCGCATACAAGATAGTGCAGAACTTGAACGAGGAATTAAGGAAGATGGGGTTCTTTACCGTTTCGGGCAAGGTAAACCGCAAATTCTTTGAGAAGAAATATTTTTATGAGGAAAATTAATTCGGCTGTGCCGAAAAAAATTAGGGAGGAATGAGTATGTCGGTATACAAGGACAACAAAACAGGAACATGGCGGGTTTTATATCGCTATACGGACTTGAACGGCGAGCGAAAGCAGACGAGCAAGCGCGGGTTTGCCACAAAAAAAGAAGCGACCTTGTGGGAACACGAGCAGATGTTGAAACAGGACAGTAAGCTTGATATGACCTTTGCCAGCTTCTATGAAATTTATGAACACGACAAGCGTATGCGAGTTAAGGAAAACACTTGGGAGTCAAAGGCACATATCGCAAGAACAAAGATACTGCCGTATTTCGGCAAGCGAAAGTTAGACGAGATAGAGCCGAAAGATGTCATTGCTTGGCAGAACATTATGATGAAAGCGAAGGACAGCAGGGGCAAAAGTTATTCGGAGAATTATCTCAAAACGGTACATAGTCAGTTGAGTGCGATATTTAATCACGCTGTCAGATACTACAATCTGAAAGTCAATCCTGCGGCAAGGGCGGGAACAATGGGTTCGGAACACCGCAAGGAAATGTTGTTCTGGACGAAAGAGGAATACCTTAAATTTGCAGAAGCCGTAATGGATAAACCGATTTCCTATTATGCTTTTGAACTTTTGTACTGGTCGGGCATAAGGCTTGGCGAACTTCTTGCCCTCACACCCGCCGACTTCGATTTTGAAAAATCGACCTTGACGATAAACAAATCGTATCAGCGTTTAAAGGGCAAAGATGTCATCACTTCGCCCAAAACGCCAAAGTCAAACCGCACGATCAAAATGCCGAAATTCCTTTGTGATGAAATGCAGGATTTTATAAGTATGATGTACGGCATCGAAAAAGACGAGCGGATATTTCCAATCTCAAAGGCCTATCTGCATCACGAAATGGACAGGGGAGCAAAGAAAAGTGGGGTAAAAAGGGTAAGAATTCATGACCTTCGTCACAGCCACAT
>JAGAHK010000446.1 GCA_017627115.1 Bacillota bacterium
ATATAGTTATAATAGAAAAAGCCGATAAGGCACTGACGGGCGATATAGTTTATCCTATGGCACGTATAAAGAATGATGCCGCAAGTGATAAAGAGACCGAAGCGGCAAATGAATTTGCGGAATATATCACATCACCCGCTGCAAAGCCTGTTTTTGAAAAATACCTTTTTGAAGTAAGTGAATAAAAATATGAGTGAAATTATCGAACTTTTGAAAACACTTGATTATTCGCCGCTTGAAATATCGCTTAAAACAGGCGCAGCGGCGGCGGTTCTTGCGTTTTTTACGGCAATTTTTGCCGCAAATGCCGTAATGCGTTCATCAAACAAGGCGGCGGAACTCATAGACGGTCTGTTTACACTGCCCATGGTGCTGCCGCCTACGGTATCGGGTTTTATTCTTTTGATGATATTCAGCAAAAGGCGGCCTGTGGGTATGCTTTTGTATGAAAAATTCGGTATATCGGTCGTGCAGTCATGGCTTGGCTGTATAATTGCGGCCTTTGTTATATCGTTTCCGCTTATGTACAGAAATGCAAGGGCGGCATTTGAGCAGATAGATACCGATCTGATATATGCAGGCAGGACTCTCGGGATGTCGGAAAAAAATATTTTTTTTAAAGTGATAATCCCGAATTCAAGGCATACCCTTGCGGCAGGTGCGATACTTGCGTTTACAAGGGCAATGGGCGAATACGGCGCAACAAGTATGCTTGCGGGCAATATTCCGCATAAGACCACAACGGTTGCGCAGAAAACGGCAATGGTCTTACAGGACGGTAATTACAAAACTGCGGCGGTATGGGTGGTTATCATGCTTGTTATATCTTTTGCTGCCGTCACGGCTTTGAGCGTTGCGGCAAGGGGCAAAAGCCAAAGAAAAAAATGGTGAAGATATGGATATTTCGATACATAAAAGTTTTGCGGATTTCGAGCTTGATATGGAATTTAAAACAAGTGCGAAAAGAATAGGTATTTTAGGAGAGTCGGGCAGCGGCAAAAGCCTTACGCTAAAATGTATGGCGGGTCTTGAAAAACCCGACAGCGGGCATATAGAATACAACCGAAATGTGTTTTATGACAGCGGGAAAAAAATAAATATCATACCGCAAAATAGACGGGTCGGATATATGTTTCAAAATTTTGCTCTGTTTCCGAATATGACGGTAAGGCAGAATATAGCCGCAGCAATGCGAACAAAAGAGAAAAAATCGGTCGATGATATATTGAAGCGTTTTGAACTTTCAAATCTTTCAAAAAAATATCCGCGTGAACTTTCGGGCGGACAGCAGCAGAGAACGGCGCTTGCAAGGATAATTGCATCCGACCCCGATATGATACTTCTGGATGAACCGTTTTCCGCGCTTGACGAAACCACAAAGGAACGTACACAGTCAAGGCTTGAAGAAATGCTTTCGGATTACGATAAGACCGTTATCCTTGTTTCACATAACAAAGACGAGATATACCGTTTTTGTGATGAACTGATAGTTATAGAAGATGGGCGCGCGGTCATTTGCGGCAGAACAAAGGATATTTTTGAAGATCCCCGCTATGTTTCGGCGGCAAGGCTTACGGGCTGCCGCAATATTTCGGAATTGATACTGACAGATAAATACAGCGGTATTGCGAAGGATTGGGGCATGACTTTTTTGTTTGACGAAAAACCGCCCGAGGGCACGACACATATCGGTATTTACGAAAACGATTTTGTTTTTTGTGATACAAAAGAAAAAAACTGCTTTGAACTTGATATAAAAAGAAAAATATCACTGCCGTTTGGAAATAAGGTTTATATTTCCACAGCGGGCGGTGAAGAAATTGTTTGCGGCATGGCAAAAAACGATAAATTTACAAAATATTTACGCCCCGAAAAAATAATATTTTTAAAAGGTTGAACAAAAATGGATAAGTTAAACGGTCTGACAGACAGCTTTGGCAGAAAAATAGAATATTTGCGCCTTTCCGTTACGGATAAATGCAATCTGCGCTGTGTTTACTGTATGCCGCCAAACGGTGTTAAATCTCTTGAACACAGTGATATACTTACGTTTGAAGAAATTGAAAGTATAGTGAGGATACTTGCAAAAACAGGATTGAAAAAAGTGCGGTTCACGGGCGGCGAACCTTTTGTAAGAAAAGATGTGATAAAACTTATAGAAAAAATATCGCATACAGACGGTATAGCCGAAACGGGGATAACGACAAACGGTATTCTGCTTGAAAAATATATTGACGATCTGAAACGAATAGGGCTGAAAAAAATAAATATCAGCCTTGACACGGCAGATGGAGAACAGTACAGGCAAATAACAGGCTTTGACAGCTTTGATGCCGTTATTTCGGCAATAGAGTCTGCTGTTAATAAGGGGTTTGATGTAAAAATCAACTGTGTGCCGTTTTTTGCGGAGCAGAATTATATTGATTTAGCGGAGCTTGCGGCAAAATACCCCGTTTCTGTGCGGTATATAGAGCTTATGCCGCTTGGACAGGGGAAAGCGTTCAATGGCGTATCTTCTGTCGATGTATTGAAAAAACTTGAAGATAAATACGGCAGGGCGGAAAAAACAGATCTTTCACAAAAATACAAAGGACCTGCCGAGTATTATAAATTTAAGGACATGAAGGGCAGTATCGGCTTCATAAGCCCGATAAGCGGCAGTTTTTGCTCAAAGTGCAGCAGGATAAGGCTTACTGCCGACGGCTTTTTAAAACTGTGTCTGCACTATGATATCGGTCTGGATATAAAAAGCCTGTTAAGAACAGGGTCGGACGATAAAACAATAGAGGAAAAAATTGCATACTG
>JAGAHK010000447.1 GCA_017627115.1 Bacillota bacterium
CTGTTCTTTCTGTGCTTTTGTTATTTCAAGCTGTTCTTTCGCTATCGCCGTTTGTTCGTCAAGGCGCGGATTTACGTTTTTGATGATATCGGTCTTGTCAGCCTCATAATTAAGGGCTTCGGTAATGGCATCATTCAATTCATGCAGCTTTTTGGATTCATAAAAAGGCACCTGAATAAAGTAATCGTTGCCGCTTCTTTGTATAGTCAGCACAAAAACAAAAGCGTGCATAAATGATAAAATACATAAAAACGGAAAAAGCAGCCATTGGAAGAAATCGTTCGGACTGTTTATAAGCGAAAACGAAAACTTTGTAAGCATAAGAAACGCAATGCCAACAAGAATAAAAACACCTCTTATTGACATACCCACTGATGATGCGCTTATATTTCTTAACGGTATGACTTGATTTTGCACGCCCATTGGTATGATGTGAGCGATCGTGTTTGGCATATCAAGCTTGATGTCTCTTTCTGTAACTTCCGCTTTTCCGCGAAGATAAGCGAAAATAAATGATGTTGAAAAATCGAACTCTTTTTTCATAGTCTTCTCCTTTGTTATCGATAAAATACGAAAGATATTTTAGCATAATCGAAGAAAACTGTCAATAATTGCAGAAAAAGTTTTTGTTTATGAAAATTTTAATGTTCAGTCCTGTCCTATTCCATTAGACGGAACATAAAATATCCCTCTATACCTGTCGTTTTCGGTATCTATCACAATATAGCTGTCGCCGCCGCAGTAATATGTAAATCTGACAGTTTGGTTTTCGTCCTTTATCTCCCATATATCATCGGGCTCGCCCAAAATGCTTTTTATCTCATCGGCGGACTTATTTTCCAAAAGTGCCGAATTACGGATGTCCTCGACCATTTCATTTCTGATATAATGCACTTCGTCCCATTTTTGCGGGTCGAATTTTCTTAATCTCCATGAACATAAACTCTCCAGCGGAAAGACCGAAACAAGACCGATATGCGCAATTGCAAAACATATGATTATTGCCTTTCTTCTGTCTTTAAAACAGGGCAGAAACGGCGCGGTAAGCATTATAAACCCGAAAACCGCAAGTCCGTTGTAAGGCTCGGCGCCGTGCAGAAAATACCGCAGGGCGTTGAAGCTGCCGCCGAAAGCCATAAAACTGAAGAAAATAAAACCCATATAGCCCAGCGAAAGAGCGTATGCAATTTCCATATTCGGTACGGGCTCTTTTTTGCGGTTTATCCACAGTGCCAAAAACACGATCATCGGAAAGCAGCCTATACCGAAGATTGAGCCAAAAATTATTTGTATCGTTTTAGCCATAGTCCGCGCCTCTTTTCAAGTTTAACTATTTGTATTCGTACTGTCTTGCAATGCGTTTTTCGGGGTCGGTATCGAGGGCATACAGCGTTATCAGAAACACCCATTCAAGCGGCTTCATCAGTATGTACACAATATCCGCGCGCAGAGGCGTTGTTATCAGCTTTGAAAGGGGATAGCCGTGTTTATCGTAAAACCCGCGCACTTGTTTATGGAATTTCGGCGAAATATCGTGTATAAGCTCTTCAAAGGCGTTTGCTATGCACAATTGGCGGTTGACGATTATTACCGCGCCGCACCTTTTGCCGTATCTCAACGGCTTGACTATTTTTTTATGTCCGCCCGCTGCGACCGTGCAGAGATAATGTCCCGAATATTCAAGCGGGGGCGGCGGTATCTGCGTGGAAAACGTCCAATCCGCCGTCATTGTAAACGCTTTGACTATACCGTCCGCGCCTTGTCCCGTAAGTATCATTATGATAAGGAGTATTGCAGCGGCGGCGAATATCATGGCAAAGCATAAAAGGCTCATGCCTGCGGCTTTTGACAGCACCTTGTATAATATGCCGTCATTGCCGCGTCCGCGCATTATCTCAAGCTGTTCTTTTATGTGGTTTCTTATATGATAGACCGAAAGCAGCAGTATATTAAAGTGATATATGTAAAAATATACGCTTAAACCGCCGCCTTGTTTCAGCCCTTTAATTATATGTATGCCGACAAATAGGCTTAACACATTCAAAATCACCGTAAAACCCACCGCCAATGCCGAAATAAGCGGCGGCAGCCTTTTCGCGGGCATAAATGCAAGCGTGCAAAGCCCCGCGATGCCAAACCCGAGCACGATATAAAATGACGTCAGATAATCGGAACATATCATATTGTGCATTTCATCGGGATAGACGGCTTCGTACCAATCGCCGTTTGTGTTGAATGCCGCAGTAAGCAAACCATACATTATCAGCCCGACAAATATCGTCAAAAAGGCATATATTTTTTGCAGACGTCTGTCCATATCCAATACGGGACCGCGCACACACATAATAATGTTGGCGACAGTCAGATAAAGCGGAAAGATAAGACAGAATAACAAAATCGGTATACCTATTATCCAATCACCCATACTCATTTCCCCTTGTTTTCTTCTATAAACTGCCAAGCCAAGTTCTGCACGGCCTGTTCCTGTATGCTCAAAGACTGCCAATGTTTGCCGTAGCCTTCGGTTTTAAGGGCTTTGCAGGTATCGTTATAAAGCTGTCTTATCCTGAACGATATAGCATCGCGTTTTTCGGCATCGGCGGTCTTGTTGTAGTTGTCGATAAGTACGGGTATGGAGCTGTGGGTGTAGTATTCAAGCGCCATATAGTCGTATTCCGCCTTTGAGAAGCGGTTATTGAGGTCTGCCGAAAACTCGGGTCTTGCGGTTATATTGAGCGCAAGCAGAGTGACTGCGCCGCCTATAACAAAACTCTGCACTATATCCGTTTTTCTTCTTATAATAAAGTAGAGTGTTGTAAAAACAAGTATGCTCTCGACCGCCAGAAAGCTTATAACTTCTATTCTCAAAGGCGTGAAGCCGTAAGCGTTCATATATAAAAACATACGGTAGAAAGATGATATTATAAGCACGAACGTAAACACGCACAGCAGGCAGAGCGACACCTGCAAAGCGCCTTTTGCGCGGCATTTGAGAATATCGGTGAACGCAAGTATTATCGAAAAGTTGATAAAAGTTACCACAAGCAGTTGGAAAAAGCCCTCGTGTGCAAAACGTGCGTATGTTGTGAAATCGGTTATATTGACACCCTTGCCGATATAGCTCAGCTGCGAATAGCAGAAGAACAAAAACAGCAGGTTAACGGGTGTAAGGAAAGCAACGGAGGTTATTTTGTCCGTTTCGACACCGCCGAAAACTATACGGCGGCGATTTACAAGTATGCGGTAGATATAGCCGCAGGCATAGACGAATATGAAGGCGAATACTATAACCGCCCATACCGCCGAGCCGATGTTAAAATCGGCAAGGTTTTCAAGCGCGTTGTAGAACGCATCATCACCGTTTGCAAGCAGTGTGCCGATAACGGCGATAACGGGTGCGGAGATCATAAGTCCAAGCACCGTTTTCCATATGGAAGATACGGCATTTTCACCGTCTATGCTCTTTTTGTCAAGCACGGTCGCACCGCTTATATACGCCGCATGAAACATCCTGTTGAACAGTGTATCGAGGAAGCTGTCAAGTTTAAGCCTGCTGTCGATATCCGCGCAGTACATAAGCATTGCGGAAAGCAGCACATAAAAAGCGATACAGTTGAAAATGTTGTAGTATGAATATTCAAAGTAAGCATTAAAGCAGGAGAGTACAAAAATAGGCAGCGTAAGCAGCATACCCGCTTTCTTTTTGAGTTTGCCCGTTATTTTAAGAGCGATAAGACTGCCTATGCTTACGGCATTGAAAAACAACACGCTTGACAAGCCCGCGCGCACATATTCGCCCTTAAAGCAAATCGTGAACAGCAGCGCCGCTACAGCTGCTGTAATAAGTGTGAGTTTTATATGCGGCATTTTTTCTTTTTCAACGATCACTTCTTCAAGCACAACACCGCCCGCCTTTTCTTCGGGTGAAGCGTGCATGATAACTTCGTTGTTTGCAATGTTTTCCATAATATCCCCCTCTTTCGGTATGATCGTTTTTTCTTTTTTCAGGTCATAAAGCAGTATCGAGCCTGTTATGATAAAATTGACGGGTACAAGTGTGTAATAGCTGAAAAAGAACAGTGCGCCTAATTCATCTGCACCCAAAGCCTGCACGCAGGAAGCCAAAAGCGTGACCGCACAGAGAACAATGCCCATCATCACTATGCCCGAGGCAAAGTCGTCTGCGGTCTTCTTTTTGTTTTTTGAATATTTAAGGTAAAGATAGGCGATGAGTCCGAACGGCAGGAAAAGCGACATATAAGTTATTACCGTGATATCGCTGTCACCTATGCACAGATAGCGCAGAAATCCTTTGTCATACGGCAGTTCGCGCGTGAAAAGCACTTCAAATATTATCGTAAGACCTATGCCTATGATATTGCATATCGCTTCAAAATGATAATTGCTTTTGCGGCGGAACGCTTGCACTATGTTGAAAATAACAAGACCAAACGGCAAAAATATTAACGGCATTGTCATTCATCTCCTTTATTTCGGCTCATATTTAAGCCACAATTTATCCAATTCTTTTTCATACTCTTCGGGAATATCGAAGTAATCCACATACTGTACTTCGTATACGGAAATATCGCCGCGCCTTTGCACATTTCGCTCCCTGTCTTTCGGAGCAAAGACCCAGCCGTCGGCCGTCTTCCCTATATAGCCCAAATCTACAGAAGCAACGGGGCAGTCGTCATATCCGACCAATATAGGCATATAATAATTGCTGCTATAGTATTTTTCTTCGGAAACAGCTTTACTTTCGTCATATTTGTATGAGCATATTTTATTTATCAATTCAAGAGTATTTGTGTCGTAATGCTCTTCTTCAAGAAAAAAAGCGGATGTTATCGTACCGCTTTCGGGTACTTCGGCGCCGAAACGCTTTAATGTTACGGTTCTTTTATTGCTGCATCCGTCATCAAAGTCGGCATTGACATCGGCAATTAAAAATGTATGGCTTTTATCGCCCTTTACCGTGTAGAGGATAAAATTTTTGCCTATTCTGTAAATCCTGCCTTTTTCTGCACACTTAAAGGCGTATTGCCTGTATGTTTGTTCACAAGGCGTATATTTATCGGTTTCTATTTCAACTATGCTGTCGATTTTAAGCTGAAGCTGATTGCTGTTTGTGATAATGATAAGGCTTGCAGCTATCAACACCGCTGCTGTAATATACGCTTTTTTTCTCTCACTCATTTTTGTACTCCAGTATATCCCCCGGCTGACACTCCAGCACCTCGCAGACCTTATCGAGCGTTGAAAAGCGTATTGCCTTTGCCTTGCCCGTTTTAAGTATAGAAAGGTTTGCGGGCGTAATGCCCACCTTTTCGGCAAGCTCGTTTGAGGAGATCTTACGTTTTGCCATCATCACATCAAGATTAACGATTATTGACATAACCTGACCCCCTTAAATTGTAAAGTCGTTTTCGGACTGCAATTCAACGGCTTTTTAAAACACGTTTTTCAGCACGCGCATTATCATGCCCATAAAGAATGCGAAAAACGACATAAACATTATCGAAAACCTCCAGAGTCCGAAAAACAGCAGCGTAAGCCCAACAAAGTAACAGCACCACGAAATAGCGCGTATGCACTGTGTGTTCTGCTCAACAAAGACATTTTCCTTTATAATATTGTTCAGAAGAGTGTTGAGGCTGAGCATGGCTATTATGCCGAGAACATCGCAGATATAAAGCATTATCGTAACGGGTATGGTCACATCAACGCTTTTTATCGCGCCTGCCGTGCGTGTTGTATTGTAAACATCAGGCATCGGTGCGTTTATATTGTCAAAAACGCCCTCGCCCATTGAGATGAGCGCATACCACCTTGCCATGAACGGTATCATGAACAGCGCCGCTATAAGCAGCATAAACATACATACCATCATCGCCCTTGAAAGTTTGAGCGAGTGCATCTTTGACCAATTGAATTTTTTGTCCATAAAATTATCTCCTTTCGCGAACGGAAAATATTGTTTTGGTTTAATAAGAATATAGCACAACATTTTTTGTTTGTCAATACCTTTTTATTGTTTTTCGATAATTTATTTTTGAATTTCGTTAAATCAATATCGTTTCGCGGTTTTCGGAAAATGTGCTGTTCATACGTTTTTTCGGCTTTTCATACGTGTTTTATTGTGTTGGATATGCAAATGTGGTATATTAAAGAGAGAGATTTTGTTTTTGAAATCAGCGTTTCCACAAAAAGGTGAAAAAAATGTTCAGGATAGTTTTATGTGACGACCAGCGCGAGATACTGCTTGCGATACAAAAATATACAGACAGCATACTTGAAAACACGGAGCATACCTGCCGTGCGTTTACAAAACCTTCGCAGCTTCTTGCCGCCGATATTGCCGACACCGACCTTTTTATACTCGATATAGGTATGCCCGAGACGGACGGGTTTGAGCTTTCGCTTAAAATAAGAGAGAAATGCGGCAAAGCGAAGATAATTTTTCTGACATCCGAGACCGACCGTGTTTTTGACGGCTACAAATACCGTGCCTTTCGTTTTATTGCAAAAGGCGATAACGAGGCTCTTAAAGAGGGCATTTTATCCGCCCTGCCCCGTATTTCTGAAAAACGCATAGACCTTAATCTCAAAAAAAGCGGTCATATAAGGGCGGCGTTGGGCGAGATAATCTATTTTGAGTACAATCTGCGTGTGATGACCGTATGGTTTGCGGACGGAGGATATGAAATGACGGGCGGCAAACTTTCCGACCTTGCCGCAAAACTCGAACCCCTCGGTTTTGTATGCGTGCACCGTTCGTTTCTTGTAAATATGGCGCATATAAAAAGTTTTGAAAAGGCGGATATAGTGCTTTCAAACGGCGCAAAAATAGGCATGGGCACAAAGACCTCCGCCGTAAAGCAGATAAAACAGCGGTATTTTAAATTTTTGGAGGAGGATAAGTATGATAGATAATATCATCTGGAGCATACTTGAATTTGCGGTCTGTCTTGCGGATATGCTTTTGCTTTTCCTGCTTGCCGCAAACCATACGGATGCCGAACTTACGCTTAAAAAGCTTTTTTATATATTTATTGCCGCAGCACTCGGGTTTCTGCGTGCGAGATTTTTCGGCATACGCGAGCTTGCACCGCTTATAGGGATATTTATAGGCTGCTGTCTGTGCCGTTTTTGCGGCATGGCATGGTACAAAGCAGTCACGGTATCGCTTTTGTTTTTTGTTTTCACGGAAATGAGCGAGCTTTTCACAATGGGCATATTTACGCTTGTTCTGCGCGAAAAATACGATATATACGCACAGACTCCGCTTTTTAACCTTACGGGGATAATCATATCAAGGCTCATCTTTTTTACGGCGGTAAAGCTGAATGCTCTGAAACTGCGGTATGATGCCCCTGCAAAACACCGTTTTCTGCTGATGACGGGGCTTTTGCTGATAACTTTATGCACGGAGAGCCTTTGCATCAGCACACCTGCCGCAGACATGAACGAAAGGCTTGTTTTTGCCTTTATCTCGGTCGTGATGTTTGCCGCAGCGCTTATATTTATAATTATGTTCAACACGCTTGCGCTGTATTATACGGGTTATTACGAAACACAAAGCATAGCGGGCGTTTTAAGGGCGAACGAGGAGCTTTACATAAGCCTTGCAAACGGCAGCGAGGAGCTGCGCAGAACGGTACACGACTACAAAAACCACATTTTTACCGCCACGGAGCTGCTTGAACAAGACAAAAAGGACGAGGCTGTGCAGTATCTGAAAAAAATTGCGGGCGGGCTTGAAAAACCTTATAAGACATATCTTAAAAACAGTATTGCGGATATAGTTATAACACGCAAAGCGGAGATAGCCGAAAAGAAAGGCATTGAATTCAGTGCATCGGGCGTTTTGGGCGAAGTGGGCATAAGCCGCACGGATATTTCGTCCCTGCTTTCAAACCTGCTTGACAACGCAGCGGAAGCCGCCGAAAAATGCGAAAACGGCTATGTAAAGCTCAAGGCAAAGCTGCGCGGTGATTATGTGTATATCTCCGTCACAAATCCCATTGCCGCACCGCCGATAATAAAAGACGGTGAGTTTGTAACAGACAAGCATGATGCACAGAACCACGGCATGGGCATAAAAATAATCAAAAATATCGTAAACAGATATGACGGCGAGTTTGATTTCAGCATAGAGGACGGCACAATGACGGTATATGTGCTGCTGAAGCCGAAGGAGTTGAACGAATGAAAAAGTCAAAAATAATACAGATGCTCTTTGTGCTGCTGACAATACTCTGCATTTGCGGCACCGTCAATGCCTATTCCGCAGACGGCGGCGAAGAGGAAAGCACAACGGAAGTATACGAAGAAAGCACGGAAACCACAAGCGAGACTATTTCGGAGACTATTTCGGAAACGACCTCCGAGACGGTTTCCGAGATCATTTCGGAAACAGTTTCCGAAACGGAAGATCCGACCGAAACGACAACGGGTGACAGCGCAGGCATAGATATCCCTTCGGATGCGTTAAGCACGGAGGCAACTTCTAAAACCGCCGTTGAAGAGCTCGAAACAACAACACGGCAAACGACCGAAAAACCGACTGCGGAAACCACAACGGAAGCAACAACGGAAACCACAACGGAAACCGCAACGGAAACCACAACAAACAAAGCAGAACCCGTCACACAGCATCACGATCACTCCTCGGGCGGCGGAGGCGGAGGAGGCAGCGGCGGCACGGGCGGCGGTGTTTTCAGGAGCAATTTTTCGGAGCTTGCGGACAAGCAAAAGACCGAGACCGAAAGTGAAACGGAGATAACAACACAGTCGGCGTCAAACGGCATAAACAAAAAGCCAGATGAAAAATTCCTCAATATATTAAAGCAAAAAAA
>JAGAHK010000448.1 GCA_017627115.1 Bacillota bacterium
CCGCATTTACGGCATGACTTTGCAGTCTACGAAATGGCGTCCCGAGGATATAGCCGAGTTCGGCTGGCTTACACAAAGCGAGCAGGAAGAAAGGCTTGAGGGTATGAGAAAGGAAATAGCGGATATAACAAACGCTTTCCGCGAACAGAATAATCTGTCGCTGCTGCGCACCACAAACGCAAAACTCAACAATGCGGCGCAGGCTCATGCGGCGGATATGGCGGCAAATAACTTCTTCAGCCACAACAGTCTTAACGGCGCATCTTTTTCGGCAAGACTTTCGGCGGCTCTCGGCAGTTTCCGCGCAGCAGGCGAAAATATACAGTCGGGCGAACTGAGCGCAATGGGCGCGGTAAACGGCTGGATAAATTCCGCACAGCACAGGGGCAACCTTGTCAGCAGCAGCTACGGCTATTTAGGCGTTGGCTTTGCCTGCAACCCGAACTCCAATGATGAGACCTACTTCGTGCAGGATTTCATAGGATGATAATGGCATTACTATAGGATGGGGCTCATAAATAATCCGCCTTAAGCAAGCTTAAGTCCGATTATTTAATTCTCTTACTATAAAATATATATAACAGGAGGTAATTTATTATGGCAATTACTTTAAAAACAGACGGTCTTGCACCTTTTGTAAGGGAAGACGAACTCACCAAGATGAAACCTTTTGCGGATGTTGCGGTTGATCTGCTCAACAGCGGCACCGGCGCAGGCAACGATTTTATCGGCTGGGTAGATCTGCCCGTCAACTATGACAAGGAAGAATTTGAGCGTATTAAAGTTGCGGCAAAGAAGATACAGTCAAACAGCGAGGTACTTGTTGTTATCGGTATCGGCGGCTCTTATCTCGGCGGCCGTGCAGCTCTTGATTTTATCAACGGCAACAACTACAACAATAAAAAGCACCCAGGTCTGCCCGATATTTACTTTGTCGGCAACAGCATCTCATCGGACTATCTGAGCGATATTATCGAAATGATAGGCGACAGGGATTTCTCCGTAAATGTTATCTCTAAATCGGGTACAACAACGGAGCCTGCCATCGCTTTCCGTATCTTTAAAAAGATGGTAGAGGACAAGTACGGCAAAGAGGGCGCAAAGGAACGTATCTTTGCAACTACCGACCGTGCAAGAGGTGCTTTGAAGCACCTTTGCGATAAAGAGGGCTACGAGACTTTCGTTATCACAGACGATATAGGCGGCCGTTTTTCGGTGCTTACTCCGGTTGGTCTGCTTCTTATGGCTGCGGCAGGCATTGATATTGATGCCGTTATGAAAGGCGCGGCAGATGCAAGGTCTGATTTTGACAACAAGGATGTTGACAATAACCCCTGCCTTAAATATGCCGTTATGCGAAATATTCTTCTCCGCAAGGGCAAAACTACGGAAATACTTGCAAACTACGAGCCGTCGCTTACAATGTTCGGCGAATGGTACAAGCAGCTTTACGCAGAGTCCGAGGGCAAGGACCAGAAGGGCAGCTTCCCCGTAAGCGCAAACTTCTCGACCGACCTCCACTCTATCGGTCAGTTTATCCAGGACGGCAACAGAAACCTGTTTGAGACCGTTTTATGGATAAGAAACGCAAAGAAAGACATAGTTATCGAAGAGGACCCCGAGAATGTAGACGGTCTTAACTTTGTTGCGGGAAAGACCATACAGTATGTAAATTCAAAGGCATACGCAGGCACTTTCCTTGCTCACGTTGACGGCGGCGTTCCCACTATGGTCATCGAATTTGACAAGGCAGATGCCTACAACTTCGGTTATGTTGTTTACTTCTTTGAAAAGGCTCTTGCCATCAGCGGCTACCTGCTTGGTGTCAACCCGTTCGACCAGCCCGGTGTTGAGGCTTATAAGAAGAATATGTTTGCTCTTCTCGGCAAGCCCGGCTATGAGGATGCAAAGGCAGCTCTTGAAGAAAGACTGAATAAATAAAAAAAAGAAAGACTGAATAAGCGCTATGGAAATAAACGACAGTTTAAAAGCGATACTTGCAAAAGTCGATCATACCCTGCTTTCCGTGACTGCGACATGGGATGAGATACGCAATATCTGCGATGACGGTATTAAGTATCAGACCGCAAGCGTATGTATACCGCCGTCTTTTGTAAAAAGGGCTGCGGAATATGTGCAGGGCAGGGTGAAGATATGCACCGTTATAGGCTTCCCTAACGGCTACAGCACGGCGGAGGTCAAGGCCTTTGAGGCAAAGTGCGCCGTTAAGGACGGGGCGGACGAGATAGATATGGTCATAAATCAGGGTGATCTTAAAGAGGGCAGGCACGCAACTATACTCACCGAGATAAACCGTGTGAAAGAAGCCTGCGGCGATAAGATACTCAAAGTTATTATCGAGACCTGCAATCTCAACGATGAGGAAAAGGTGAATATGTGCCGTATAGTCGAGCAGAGCGATGCCGATTTCATCAAGACCAGCACGGGCTTTGGCAAGGGCGGCGCGACTTTTGAGGATATTGCGCTTTTCGCAGAGAATATCAAAACAAAGAAGATAAAAGCGGCAGGCGGCATAAAAACAATAGCCGATGCCGAAAAGTTTATCGAACTTGGCGCCGACAGGCTCGGCACAAGCCGTATCGTAAAAATCGTAAAAGAATAAAAAACATAAAAAAACTGCCGAGGGAAAACTTCGGCAGTTTTTTAGTGGTGTCCGTAACAGATTTATTCTTATTTTACTCTTTATCCAGCAGTTCGCTGTAGAATTTTGAATAATCCTTGCGCTTGCTCTTTGTAAATTCGATAGCGGACGAGGGATGCAGATTGAAACGTCCCGTGAGCAGATACTGTATATCATAGCCCCATACTGCACCCTGTTCAAGCAGACGCGGAATGTGTTTTTCGATAAAACGCAGTATATGTATTATCTTGTATTTCGGGTTCTGCAAAAAGCTTATAAGCAGTTCCATAGGACAGTTGCCCGCACCTCTGCCCATGCTCGATACGGTCGCATCAAGGTAGCTCACGCCCTGTGAAAGCGCTTCGATAGTGTTGGCAAAAGCAAGCTGCTGGTTGTTGTGTGCGTGTATGCCCACAAGCTTGCCCGCAGGCTCCATATATTCAAGGTAAAGGTCTGCAAGCTCACGCATTTTTTCGGGGTATATGCTGCCGTAGCTGTCTACAAGGTAAACCGCGTCCACATTGCTCTCGGCGATAAGTTCAAGCGCCTGACGCATATCGCTTTCGTTCGCATTCGATATAGCCATAATGTTTATCGTGGTCTCATAGCCCAGTTCGTGGCAGTATTCCACCATTTCAAGTGCCGCGGGGATGGTGTTGATGTATGTCGCAACACGTATCATATCAATAACGCTTTCGCTTCTGGGCAGTATATCGCGCTTTAAATTCGTTCTGCCAACATCTGCCATAACGCTTATTTTAAGGTCGGATAAATTATCGCCCACAATAGCGCGGATATCCGCTTCATCACAGAATTTCCACTTGCCGTAGCTGTCTTTGTCAAAAAGGTCATAATCGGCTTTATAGCCAAACTCCATATAATCAACGCCTGCGGCGATATTCGCAATATAAAGATCTTTGATAAATTCGTCTTCAAAATAAAAATTGTTCACCAAACCGCCGTCGCGGATAGTGCAGTCAATAACTTTTACGTCCTTTCTTACGGACATAAGCGTACCTTTTTTTCCCATGTCTGTCCCTCCGTAAAATTAATTTATGCTTTATCGGGGAAACCGATACCGTAAAAACGATATGTCAAATAAAGCTTATAATTTATGTTAGTACAAATTTGCAAAAATGTCAATAAAAACTTGCAAAAATTATTTTGCGCCGTAACTATGGACAAATCTGTCCGACGGGTGTAAAATAATTGTAAACTGAAAAAATATAAAAAAGAAGGTGCTTTTATGGAAAAAACAGTACTTACCCGTGTGAAAGAAGCGGAGGATTTTATTGCAAAGGGCGATACCTCAAACCGTGACGAATATCTTAAATATCTTGCACGCTGGATAGGCTATATCCAGCACGAGCGTTTTATCCACCTTGTCGTTACACACCTGTTTGCACTTATGGCGCTTATGGTGATGATCATATTTTTCATCAGCGGTGATCTTGTTGTGCTTGCGGCGCTGTTTATAGTGGTGGTAACGCTTGGTTTTTATGTGCGGCATTACTTTGTGCTGGAGAATAAAACACAGTATTTGTACGACCTGTATGACAAGATAGAGAAAATGTAAAAAAGATGTAAAAAAGCGTTTTTGAGTGTAAATTTATCTTGACACTGCTCCTTTTTGAGTCTATAATTTAATTTGGCGGTTTAATGTGATGAAGTGGCGTAATTGAGAATATCGCTTCGGTTATGATTTGACTTTTTCCGTTTTCGCCTAATTCTATATATAAAAAAGGAGTA
>JAGAHK010000449.1 GCA_017627115.1 Bacillota bacterium
CAGTTTTTTGATTATTTTTTTGCTTCCGCTATGTAGATCGTCATTTGATTTTCGGAGGCATTTTTGTTTGCTTGATACTCATATAGCGAAGAAACGAGATTTTCGAGGTTCGATACATCATTTTTGCTCCATTCAGCGATCCACGACGGCATATTTTCCTTGTCTAAATACTGTTTAAAGTTTATGTTGAGTTTATACATACCGTTTGTTTTTGGAAAGTTTGCGGCATTTTCAAAAAGCAGATTGCATATAACGGAGTTTCTTTCGTTGATTACTCTCCATTTTCCCTGCTCTTCAATAGCACCTTCGGCTAAACCTACATTGACAAATTCGTCAATGCTGTCATTATATTTGCGGAACTGATTTCCGTCTGTAATATAAAGCTCGGATGTTACATCACAATCCAGATCGCTTAATTTTACACCGTCGATAACATTAAACGGTATTTCAAGTTTCAGTTTGCCTGCAAGTGTTTCTTCCCTATTTTTTACCAATGATCTTGCGGCAATATATACAATATTTTCTTTGTATATCGGTGTTTTGACCTTTTTACCTTCTTCGTTGGTCTCTTCGATATACTTATCGGGAGCATTTTTTACGATGTGTTTTGTGTCTTTTGAAATGTCGGCAAAATTAACCGTTCCCTCGATAGTGTTCAGCATATCTTTGGTGTAATTATCGTTTTTGTCGGTAAAACTGCCTTCCATTTCGTAAATAACATTTGTTTGTATATCTACGCTGCCATCTTCGTTTTCTGTTCTTACCACATCGTATATTTCACCGTTTTCGACAACAGAAATATCCTTGTAATTTATGCCCATAATACCGTTGTTGTCAGCGAATATTTCGTAGTTTATATTTTTTGTGACATCCAGCTGCAGCAGTTCCTGCTTTCCGTAATACTCTATAACATCGGGCTTTTCTTTGAATTTGCTTATCATTTCAGATATGGCAAAATTGCTGCCTGCGGCTATAACAAAGATCGGTTTGCCGCTTGTCTTGATACCTACCAGCGCAACGGCATTTTCTTTTGCAAGGGCATCGTCTATTATGGCTCTTGCAATACCCGAATAGTCCTTTAACTGACCGTTAAGATTCGTAACGACTACCGATAACGCTCCCTCGGCGTGCGAGTTAAAAACAGTCTCTACAACATTTTTATTGCTTCCGTTGTATAGTTCTTTGTTTTCCAGCATCTCACTGAATTCCGAGGAATCGCTTTGTTCTATTTTTTCATCAGAGATCTTGTTGATATTAAATGTTATGTTTTTTTGTATGCTTATATCGTTAAGTGTACTGTAGAGTGAGTATATGATGGGAGAAAACTCTTTGGTGTCTATATATCCCGGCATTGAACTACTGCTGTCAATATAAAGATTTATATCGGTCAGCTCACTGTTGTATGTCTGTGTTTCGTCGTAATAATTAACAAGTTCCTTGTCTGTGGGTATGCTGCTGCATCCTGTCAGCAAAACCGTACATACCAAACAGCAAAAAATCAGTTTTTTCTTCTTATTCTTATTCAATAAATACACCGCCTTAAATATATCCGGCATAATATCCGGATAAAATTTTTTGTTTTTTTATAAAAAATATCAATTTTTTTTCGAAAACAGATTTTTTTGTAAAAAAATATAATAACTTGCATAACTTATCGCTATAATTATAACACTTATATTTATAGTAGTCAATAATTTAACAAATTTTTTTTATGCTTACATAGTATATCTTTTTAGGTAAAATTTGGTACGCCCGCAGCGGAAAATGTTGAATTTTTGTGAAAAAAGGCTGTATCCGAAGACACAGCCGAAAATGGAGTCATTATTCGATTTTTTTATAATATCCCGAAATGCTTTGTCTGCCAAATGGGCAGGGAATATCGTTTTCGGAAACAAATATCCCGTTATCATAGATGAATAATGTTATTTTATATGTACCTTTTGAAGTATCGGTCGTATAGATCGCGGTCTGTTTGTTTTCAAGTGTCAGTTTGCCGCCGAGAAGGTTTGTTTTTAAGCCGTTGTCGTAAGTTACGGCAGTGAAAGAAAGAGCGTTGTTATAGCTTATCTCGATCTCGGAATCGTTTTCCGATATATACTTTCCGCACCAAAGGGTCTTAATTTCCTTTTTATCATAGCTTTGGCGGGCTAAAATCCTGTTTTCCTGTTCTTCGGTCAGGGTTATAAAACCTCCGTCCCGAAAAAGCAGTATAAGATCGTCGCGAAAAACGGGATCGTTGTAATATGTATTATATGCCATTGCAAAAATGCAGACAGCTGCTGTTGCCGTGATCAGCAAAGGTCTGTATTTTCTGAGATATATGGCACGTTTTACCGAATTTGCTGTTTTATACCTGTCCTTTGGGGCGAAAGACAGACATTTTTTTATGATCTTTCGGTATTTGCTTTTTTTGCCGGATATAAGCTGCATGGTAACACCCAAAGCATAGATATCCGAGCGGCTGTCTGTCTGTGAAAAACCGTATTGTTCGGGTGGTGCAAAGCCTTTTGTGCCAAGCAGAACGGTGTCATTCAGAGTGCCTTGCTTGACCTCTCTTGAAGCGTCAAAGTCCACAAGTTTAATTTTTCCGTTTGAGAGCATGATATTGGACGGTTTGAGATCGCGATGGACTATGCCGTTTTTATGCAGTACCGACAATGCACTGCACAGTCCGAGAAAAATTTTTTCGCTATCTTTATCGTTAAAGGTTTTCACGCTGTCAAGCTGTGCCTGTAAGGTCACGCCCCGAATTTCTTCTTCAATGACAACAGTCTCGTTTTTGTCGTAGTGAAGATAATAGATCTCGGGCAGGTATTCACTTTTGATATTTTTTGTTTTTTCAAAAACATCAATGTATCTGTTTATACGCTTATAACGGCAGTATTCACCTGTCTGCTTATCCCTGAGCAGCAGTATGGTTTTATCGTTATTATCGCAGATAGTGCTTATCTTTTCATATTTATATTCAAGATATTCCGATATTTCGGGTCTCATAAGATCCCCCTTTTCAAATTCTTTTTATTATGTTATCATAAAGACAGCGATTACGCAAGAGGAGGTATTTTAATGGAAAAGACTACGGACGAATTGAATAACGAGCTTAAAGAAGCGACCGATATACGCAGTTTTATTGCAAACAACGAAAACGAACTTATATCAAAAAAAATTTCGGCTTTGCTCAATGAACTGATAGAAAGAAAAAAATTAAAAAAGTCGCAGATAATTGAGTCGGCCAATCTGCACAAAAGCTATGCCTATGAAATATTCAGCGGAAAAAAAGACAATCCGTCAAGGGATGTGATGATCCGCATAGCCATTGCAATGGGGCTTGATCTGGAGGAGACCCAGATGCTGCTTAAATATTCGCAGCTGCCGCAGCTTTATGCAAGAAACAACCGCGACAGTGTTATAATTTACGCTATAAACAATAAAAAGAATGTTATGAAATGTAATGAACTTCTTGAGGAACTGGGGAATATGGCGTTGGAATGATATCGGGATAATAATTGAGATCATCGGAAAAATATATCGCTAAAGCGAAAAAATCCATTGTTATATCTGTAAATATTATGAAAAAAATCTGATAACCTATCTCTATAGAGAAAGGAGCGTGTATTTATGGATGTTGGCAAACGTATAACTTATTTCAGGGAACAGCGTGGCCTTACGACCAATAAACTTGCAAACCGCGCGGGGATATCCCAAAGTTTTATTCGTGATGTGGAATTATCGCAAAAGGGCATAACCGTTGATAATCTTGAAGTATTATGCGATACACTCGGTATAACCCTTTACGATTTTTTTGAACCGCCAAGTGATGACAATGAGACCGATAAGGAATTGATAAAGCAGATAAACAGGCTGACGGTCGAGCAAAAAACAAGGCTCGCCGAATTTTTGAGACTAATATGAAGCGATCATAGTTTTCAAAGCAACAGCAAACCTTGTCGGAAATTATTATAACAAAGTTTTGGCGTATTGTGGTACGCTGTCGGCGTAATCGCAAAAAATCTGCCGGATATTACCGGAACAAGCGGGAACACATTCCTATATGCATGGGAATAAGCCTTTGTGCATCAGTATAGGATGTATCCACATCCCACTGTATGGGGTAATAACCGCATTCCTTTGCGGCATTCAACACCGTATCATTGTATTCGCCAAAAGGCGGACGGTATAAAAAAGCATCATAGCCGAGCAAGGCCTTTATCTTGTCATGACAGGCCATAATGTTTTCTTTGTTTTGTTCAAGGGACAACTGTGAACTGTGTGGGTGGGTGTTGCTGTGGTTTCCTATATCGTGACCCGCTTCATATATTTTTTTGACCTCATCGGGATATTTGTCTACCCAATAGCCGCAAAGGAAAAAAGTGGCTTTGACATCATTCTTTTTAAGAATATCAAGCAGAGTGTCGGTGTCATCTGCTCCCCAGGCTGCATCAAAGCTCACCGCAACTTTTTTCTCGCCTTTTGTGTCAACGCAGTAAATGGGCAGCTGTTTTTTTGCGGCGGCGGTCGGTGCGGCAGGGTGGAGCAAGCTCTGAACAGCGGGGCGCACTATGCCTGCGGTGAGCGCATATACAAAAAATACGCTCAATGCGGCAATAACAACACGTTTTTTTAAAATAAGCTTTTTAAACATAAAAACCTCCGTATATTTGCTGTATATGCAAATATATGGAGATTTTTTTGTGAATATTCGGTTTTTTGTGCGAAAGCTATTGACAATAATCATAACTAACCGTTAAAATAAAATTGAAACCTTTTTAAAAGAATATTATTCCTATTTATAAGAATAAAAAACTTACCCCGTTTTTTAAAGGAGGTCAATTAATGTTTGCTGATGAAAATGTTATAAAAATAAAACACGAGGTGCTTTATCGCGTTGCAAAAGCGGCTTTTGACGGTGAGCTTGAAGAAAAACGCGATCATCTGCCATTTGAGATAATCCCCGGGCCCACACCGCAGTTTCGCTGCTGTGTATATAAGGAGCGCGAGATAATACGTCAGCGTATCCGTTTGGTCGAGGGCAAGGCGCCGGGATCCGTGGATGACGGCAATATCATGCAGGTAATAAGTTCGGCGTGCGAGGACTGCCCTATATCGAGTTATGTAGTTACCGATAACTGCCAGAACTGTCTCGGCAAGGCTTGTATAAATGCCTGCCGTTTCGGTGCCATAACAGCAGGCGAGACACGCTCAAAGATAGACCCCGTAAAATGTAAGGAATGCGGTATGTGTGCAAAATCCTGCCCCTACAATGCTATCGCTTATCTTAAAAGACCGTGTAAATCGGCTTGTCCCGTTGATGCTATCACATATGATGAAAACGGTATCTCAATAATCGACGAGAAAAAGTGCATACGCTGCGGTCTTTGCATACATCGCTGTCCGTTCGGCGCTATCGGTTCAAAAACCTTTATTATAGATGTTATCAACGCCATCAAGTCGGATAAGCACGTTTATGCTATGCTTGCGCCTGCTACCGAAGGTCAGTTCGGCGAGAGCATCACAATGGAAAGCTGGAGAAATGCCGTTAAAAAAGTCGGTTTTGACGAATTTGTCGAGGTAGGTCTCGGCGGTGATATGACTACCGCTTCCGAGGGTGACGAATGGGCGGAGGCTTATAAAGAAGGCAAGAAGAAAACCACTTCCTGCTGTCCCGCTTTCGTGAATATGGTACGCAAACACTATCCCGAGCTTATAGATAATGTTTCGACCACCGTTTCACCAATGTGCGCGGTATCGCGAATGATAAAAGCCAAAGATCCCGATGCCTATACGGTATTCATCGGCCCCTGTATCTCCAAAAAGTCCGAGGCTGCCGAGCATAATATCGAGGGCAATGCAGATGCGGTCCTTACATACAGCGAGATAAGGGCTATAATGCGTGCAAAGAATGTCGAGCTTGAACCTGCCGAAAACACATATCAGGAGTCCAGCGTATACGGCAAGCGTTTCGGCAATGCGGGCGGCGTTACAAATTCCGTATTGCAGTACCTTAAAGAGACGGATCAGGAGATGGAAGCGACAGTATTTAAGGCAAACGGTGCGGCAGAATGTAAAAAAGGTCTGCTTCTTCTGCGTTCGGGCAAACTTCCCGAGGATTTTATGGAGGGTATGGTCTGCGAGGGCGGCTGTGTTGGCGGTCCCAGCAGCTACGAGGAACAGCTTAAAGCAAGAAAAGCCCGCGATAAACTTATTGATAAAGCCGATTCAAGGCTTATCAGCGAAAATCTTACAAATTACGATTTGGATTCATTCTCAATGCACAGATGATAAAAAGGGGGCCGCGGTTTGCGATCCCCTTTTTGCAATCTTCTTTTCAATTGTTATTTAACAAACTAAGGAAGTCCCCCGCTTCTAAAGCGGGGGTGCTTACTTAAAATTCAGTGGGAGTCCAAGCTCACACTGAATTTGGAATTGCTTGCAATTCCGTTGGTTATGAGTATGTAGCAGAAATTTATTTCTGCGGAATACGAATATCATTGATGCAGCTGCATATTGTTTGTTCTGCCGAGAATATAGTCAACAGAGACCCCGTAAAAATCCGCAAGTATCATAAGATGCTCAACGGGTATTGTCTGAAAACCGCGGTCGTATCGGGAATATACGGTCTGGCTTGTGTTTATAAGGTTTGCGATCTGGGTCTGGTTCATATCGTGATCTTCTCGCAGGTCACGAAGTCTTTGAAAATACATAACAGTTCCCCTTTAGTAC
>JAGAHK010000450.1 GCA_017627115.1 Bacillota bacterium
AGCGTATCTTATTATAATGATAATAAAATACGGGCTTATTTCCCTTTGCGCCTCCGTTTATTTAAAGCAAAGCAGGTATACCGCACTTTCGGGCAGGCTGAACATCGCACTTTCCGTGCTTTATGCTTTCGGCAGCTTCTGCACAAAAGCCATCATCAACACAATGTGGCTTGCGAATATCGCCCTTTTGCCCATTGTGCTGCTCGGCATTGAGCACATTATCGAAAAAAGAGATATAAAGCCGCTGTTTTTCGGCTTTTTACTCTGCCTTACAACAAACTATTATCTTGCTTTTTCAACGGGCATTTTTGCAGCTCTGTATTTCCTTTACTACAGTTTCGTTATGCAAAAGGACATAAAAAGCCTTGTCAAACCGTTTTTGCTCTGCGTCCTGACGGTCATGCTGACAGGCGGTATCTGCGCCGTCATCATTCTGCCGTCGTGGATGAATATTTCCGCGGCCTATAACGATATGTTTGCCGAAAGCGGCGCAGGCACGCTTTTTGTATGGTCTTTTGCGGATATTGCGCAGGCAGTCGGCATATTGCAGGAGACAAGCGCAACGGCAGTGAGCCTGCACGCATTTTTCGGCGTTATACCGCTGTTTACCGCAGTTTTATTTATGCTTGACGCAAAGATAAGCAGGCGCGAAAAACTTGCGGCACTTTGTTTTATAATGTTTATGCTTTTAAGCTTCACACTTCGCCCTCTCTATCTTATGTGGCACGTTTTCCGCGAGCCGACAAGCTTTTACGGCAGATTTGCCTATACTGCGGCATTTTTGTTTATAATGCTGTGCGCACGCTGCTTATCGGCACTTGAACTCAAAAACAAACTGTTCACTTTCATACCTTTCGGCTTTGTCGCTTTGCTTGCATTTTATGCCGCTACCGCAAAGAACACCACCCCCTGGCTTATGGGCGAGTGTGTGGTAATAACGCTTTTTTCGGCAGTTTACGGCATAATGCTTTCATATTGGCTGAAAAACGGCAGCCGCAGGCTTATCACGGCTTTAGCCTGCACAATTATGCTTGAAGCGCTGCTTATGTGCTGTTTCGGTGTTTCAAAACTGAAAACGGGCAATGTGTGGACAGCACGCTCCGCCGATTTTGCGGAATACGACAACACGCTTGCGCTTGTCAACTCAATAGACGACAGCGGTTTTTACCGCGCAACGAACGTAAACTCCGTAAACACAAACAAGCCGCTGACTTTCGGCTATAACTCGCTTGAGACCTTTTCTTCGCAGACTAACCAGCGCAGTCTCGAAAAGCTGTCGCAGCTCGGTCTCTGGTGTCCCTACGACTACCGCATACTTGCAAACTACTTCAACAACACGGTATCGGAGGGCATTTTCGGTGTAAAGTACATACTTGCACCGGGCAAAGAAAACATTATCGAGGACGATCTCGGCAGAAAGATACACTTTACAAACAACTCAACAAGCGCTTACCGCCTTACATCGGATAACTATGAATGTCTGTCGGACGGTGAGAGCGGCGCCTTATACCGCAGCAAGACCGCCTTTCCGCTTATGTTTGCGGCGGACGAGGCTGTTATAAACGTAAACAGTGATTTTTACGATAAGGCGGAAATAATAACGGGCAGCTACCGCAACCAGGAAAAACTGCTCAACAGCATTTTCGGCACGGACGAGAAACTGTATACCGAATATCCCCTTACGGAAAACGCACCGATAAACGCAGAACTTGAAAAAACGAACGATATAAGCCGCCGCCTTGCCATATCCCCCGAGTCTCCCGACGGCATGGGTTCGGTCATGTACAGTCTTGATGTAGAGGACGAGGGCGAATATTTTATAGACTCCCGCGTTTCGTTTTCGCCGCTTGACGGCATAAGCAACCGCTATTGGTACCTTATAAACGGCTTACCCGCAAAAAATCTTTTCAATGTGAACAATCAGCTTCTCACCGAGGATATAGGCGCATACAAAAAGGGCGATACACTTACCGTAAACCTTGTTGCAGCGCGCGATATAGCATACACAAAGCCCATACTTTTCAAGCTTGACAGCACTGTTTTCCGCAAATTTTACGATATGGCAGCCGAAAACGCACTCGAAAACATAAGCCAAAACGGTGCGGATATAACCGCAGCCTCCGATTTTGACAAAGACAGGCTTATTTTCACCACACTTTCATACGATAAGGGCTTTCATGTGTATATAGACGGCGCGGAGACCGAAAAAGTGTGCATTGCCGATGCATTCACGGGCTTTTATATACCATCGGGCAGGCATGATATAAGGATAAGCTATATCAGCCCGGGCTTTAAAACAGGCGCGGCAATAACGGCAATATTTGTTGTTTTATCATGTTTTGTTCTTTATTTTACGCAAAAATACAATAAAAGTCAATGATATTCGTATTCCGCAGAAATAAATTTCTGCTACATACTCATAACCAACGGAATTGCAAGCAATTCCAAATTCAGTGGGAGCTTGAACATTGCACCCCCAAGTAATTTATTGCGGAACACATTAAACAAAGCAATACAGCGATTTGGCATTTAATGGATTTGCATAGAATTTACTTAAACGGAGGGCGCAAAGCTATGAAAAAAGAAATTAAAGAAAAATACGAAAACGGAATGACATATTATTACTGTGATGAGGTCGATGAGTGGTTTCCGCAATTCAAAGACGATAACAACCTTACTTATGAATTGCAATTACCGCACTTTATTTACATACCATTGATTGAATTAGACCCTGTTGACGAGCCTGATTATCAGCTTACTATGTGGGGCATAAGGCGGCTTAACTATCTGAAACAGCACAAAAGCGGCACATACCAAAGATTGATGATAAGCGGCTTATGGGAACACTTAGTATCAGTTGACAAAACTTGCAACAAAATGGAAGATTTGCTTATGGAGCAGATGTGCAAAGCAGAGGGCATTACGGAAGAAATGAAAAGACAAGATATGATGTTGTGGGTCGGTATGAGAAACAATGTAAAAAACAGGGTTAGAGAGATAATATATCACGATTATATCTATGTATAAAATTTATGGCTGCCTTTCGGGGCAGCTTTAAAATTTTTATTGAAATACATACGGATAAGGTGTATAATAATCTTACAGAGAGATATTGTATATACGAGAGGACAACTAATGAGCAACGAAAAAGATATTTTAGAAAAACACCTTGAAAGTTTCAATGATGTGTTTTCGGATATGATGAATGTATTTATCTTTGGCGGCGATGAAGTGATAAACGAAAACGATTTGGAAGATGTCAATCCCAATTCGTTTTATGTTGAAAACGCTAAAACCAAAGAACAGGAACGAGATGTCACTAAAAAATGGCGCAAGAAAAATGTTATTGTTTCTTTTATGGGCTTTGAAAACCAAACAAAACCCGATAGTACAATGCCGTTAAGAGTAATAAGCTATGACGGTGCGTCATATAAATATATGCTTGCAAGCGAAATACCGCCTTGCCCTGTTATAACCTTTGTGCTTAACTTTTCAATGCAGAAATGGGCAACAAACAAGACAATTCTTGAATGTCTGAATATTGATGAAAGTTTAAAGCCGTTTGTGAGCGATTACAAAATAAATGTCATTGATGTAGCATATCTTTCAAGGGAAACGGTAAACAAGTTTAAAAGCGATTTCAAGATAATTGCAGATTATTTTGTGCAAATGCGTGAAACAGGCGAATATAAGCCTATGCCCGATGATATAAAGCATATATGGGAATTGCTTTTACTTATGGGCAAGCTGGCTGATGATGATAGGTTTAAGGTGGAATATTACAGAACTCATAGAGAGGAGCGTGTAAATATGTGCGAAGTATTAGATAAGGTTGAAAACAGAGGTATTGCAAAAGGTAAACACGAAACAGCGGTTTCCAATGCCTTAACAATGCTTAAAGACGGCTTGGGCATAGAAAAAACATCTTTATACAGCGGTTTACCCGTTGATGAAGTCATTGCATTAAGCAAAGAGATTAAGGCTGTGCCCGTATAACAGACAACCGAATAACAAACAAAAAGGCTTTTCCGCAAGGTTAAGCCTTTTTAAATGCCTATTTCAAGGACTTTTCCGACAATTCTCGGTCAAGTCTTTTTTTGTGTGCTTTTACCGAAAACCACCGATAACCTATACTTTATCGGCAGTAGTAAACCCCTACAACTTTATTGTCTACATTATACACGATTTTTGTGCAACAGTCAACAAAGAAACCTCCCAAAAGCACCTTAAAACCGCACTCCGAAAAGGTATGATTTAATACAAGTCACCGCACCGCAAAACACGTTTTTTCCGTACCTATCCCCGATTTAAGGGCGTAAAGCCTAATATAAAACAAAGGGGATTGAAATATATGGTTTACGGCTATATTCGGGTATCTTCAAAGGAACAGAACGAGGACAGGCAGGTTATAGCATTACGGGAATTCGGCGTGGATGAGCATTGTATCGTTATTGAAAAGGCAAGCGGCAAGGACTTTGACCGTCTTAATTACAAGCGGCTTATAAAGCGTTTGAAAAGAGGTGACAGGCTTGTTATAAAGAGTATTGACCGCTTGGGTCGCAACTATGAGGAAATAATCAACCAATGGCGGCACATAACAAAGGACATCGGGGCGGACATAATCGTGCTTGATATGCCGATTTTGGACACTACGCAATTCAAAAGCCTACTCGGTACATTTATCAGCGATTTAGTCTTGCAGTTACTCTCGTTTGTGGCTGAAAATGAGCGTTCCAACATCAGACAGCGACAGGCGGAGGGCATAGCGGCGGCAAAGGCAAGGGGCGTTCATTTCGGTCGGGAACGCAAGTATGACCCAGCGGAATATTTCGATATTTACGAGAAATTCAAGCGTAAAGAGATACACCAAAAAGAGATGATACGGCAGATAGGCTGCTGCAACAGCACCTACTATCGTATGTTAAAGGAATTTCGGCGTATGTATGCGGAAAAGCACAATGGAGAATAATATGGAAGTATATAGGGTATCATTTTTCGGGCATAGGCGAATGGAACACTTCCGACTTGCGGAAGATATGGCAGACGATCTGATATACAAGCTGATACACGAACACGAATTTGTGGAATTTATGGTCGGACGGGACGGAGATTTTGACCAAATAGCAACATCGGCGGTCAAAAAGGCACAGCATAGCTACGCCGAGCATAGGTGTGATATAACATGGGTAATGCCGTATGAAAAGGCTGAATTCACCAAAAATGCGGAAGATTTTGAAAAATACTACGATTATGTTATTATATGCCCCGAAAGTGCCAAAGCACACCCGAAACAGGCTATACAAGTACGCAACAGGTGGATAGTTGACAAAAGTGATTTAGCGGTGTTTTGGGTGGAAAATAATTCGGGCGGTGCGTATATGACTATGAAATATGCGGAAAGAAAACAGGCGGAAATGATAAACCTTGCAGACAGAGTTGGAAAAGAAGAATAACATTCTATTTGGCTATTTTTTACATTTATAAATCTTTTACATTTATTATGTTGAATATTTCGGAGATTTGTGGTACTATGTTTTTATGAGAAGTGTTTAGTAATAAATGTAGAAAATAAAGGAAAGACACGACAAAGGAGGCTTAAAAATGAGTAATGTAAAAAAACTTTTTGCCGTAATATTTGCGGTAATGGCGGTTATGCTGATGAATACGGCGGTATGGGCGGCAACTATAACAGGTACAGGATACACTTTTAACACCACAACAGGAGAACTTACAATA
>JAGAHK010000451.1 GCA_017627115.1 Bacillota bacterium
ATGTATATATAAGGGCATAATTTAAATAATACCCAAATATAAACTAGTAATCCTAGAATGTGCATTAACAATAAAACTAGCCATACTGGATGAAACAAAAAAATGAAGATAATTAGTGATGCAATAATTACACTTATAAATTCGGTTATTTCATTAATTTTATTCATCTAGAATCACTGTCCTTAATATGCTGTGATAGTATGTAGTATGATTTGGGGTAATGAGGATGGGTAATTAAGCACTAATCATACAGGGGACATTTCGAGACCGGTGAAAAAGTCAAAATGCGCGATAATCAGTTGCAAATACAGATAAATAAATCTTTAAAACCGTATAAAATACGCTGTAACTGCAACATTACTATACGAAATCTTTTACAAGTAGTCCAACCATTATAAAAACAATTGACATTACCTCAAAAATAACTGTTATTAAAATAACTTTATTATGGTTTTTGATATGTAATGCATATAATAGTGGATAAAGAGCAAAAAAAACAGAAGTAAAAATCATCCCACAAATTAAAAAATTATAATTTTTTATATAATATCCTGTAAAACTAAGAAACGCACCTAAAAAGGATAAAACATACAGTAGAACTCCGAGTCGTTTTTTTAAAAACATTGCAATTGACTTAATTACTTTCTTTAAATTACTCATCATAATCTGTCCCCGCCGGTAATTTTATATTTTTCACAAACACGTCTCTTTCTGCTCTCGAGTAAAACAATTATTTACCAAAATTATAGCATATAACACATAAAATTGCAACAAATTTTCTTGAAACAACGCAAAATAGAGACAGGAAATGGTGTTTTACGTCTCCGACGGTAATTTTATATTTTTCATAAACACATTTGAAACATAAACGGATAAGGTGTATAATAAGTGTACGACCTTCACGTAAGTTCACAACTTTTGGCTGCGCCAAAAGGGGGTGTCGCATTAAAATTTATCTTTGCGGTTGAAGGTCACGTAACAGGAGGTTTATGAAGATGCACGTTAAAAAAACATTCATCTCTTCAAAATATTATTCTTTGCTTTTGAGCGGTACTTTTTTGATGATGCTGGCGGCTGCTTTTAGTGTGGTCGATACTTTGATCGCGGGTGTGATGATTGGCGAATATGCCGTGGATGGTATTTGCCTTGTTTTGCCTGCCTATTCGTTTGCGAATTTTGTTGCCGTTGTTTTTTCATACGGCGTGCCTGTTTTGTATGCGGGCAAAATGGGGGCGTTAAAAAAGGACGAAGCAAATAAATGCTTTGGTGTCGGTCTGACGATAACGGTTTTGGTCGGTATTCTGCTCTTTCTCTTGCTCCTTGTCGGTGGAGATGCTTATCTGAAAACATATCATTCCGATGAACGGGTATACGCTTGTGCAAGGGAATATCTGTATTGGATAAAATATGTGGTGTTGATACTGCCGTTTAATGAGCTGATAGACGGAATGCTTTTTGCGGACGGTGATGAAAAACTCAATCTTGAGGCACATATTGCACAGGGATTGGCAAAAATTATATTGTCGGTCGTGCTGTGTTACAATATCGGGGTAAAAGGGCTGGCTATCGCCTCTTTTATCAGTTTTATTATCGCTATGCTCATATCGTGTATCCATTTTTTCCGTCCCTCAAATACATTGAGACCGAATGTGGCTTTTTCGCTGCCTGTCGTTTGGGATATTATAAAATTCGGCGTTGTTGACGGAAGCACACATCTGTTTGTTTCGCTGTTTAATGTTGCCGTAAATTTTTTTGTAATAAAAAGGTTCGGTTCGGAAATGCTTATCCTTGTATCCGTTATTGCTTTGGTGAAGGAAGGGCAGATATTGTTTGAGGGAATAGGGGAGGCGATCACTCCGCTTATGTGTACATATCTCGGCGAAGAAAACTATCCCGGGGTCAGAGAGGTCCTGAAACTTGCAGACAAAAGTCTTTTGGCGGAAAGCATTTTACTGACGGTACTTGTTATGGCGGGAGCGCCGTTTATAGTAAGCCTGCTTGGCATTGAAAGCCAAACGACATTTGCCTATGCCGTATTCGGGCTGCGTATTCTGTCTTTGACCTTGATTTTTACTTGCAGATTGTTTCTGGACTCGTCTTATTTTGTCCTTGCCGATAAAATATCACTCGGTGTTTTTGCTTCTTTTTTGCGCGATCTGTTTCCCGCGCTGCCGCTTGCCGTAACAGGCGGACTGTTTGGCGGTGTTTACGGAATGTTTATAGGCTTGATGCTCGCTCCGCTGCTCGGCTGCCTGCTTTCGTACCTGTATGTGAAAAACAAATACGGCGGTGAGAACTATCCGCTTTTTATTGCCGATGCGGAAAGGCACAAAAAAGTAAAATTATTTGAATTTCAGGTCTTGCCCGATAAAATCGTCTATGTCAGGGATGAAATAGGTGAAGCACTGAAAGCAAACGGCTGTCCTCCTCGTCAGATAGATCGGACAATGCTGCTTTTTGAAGAACTGTTTATGCTGATATACGATAATAACACAGGGAAAGTGCTTCTTGCCGAATGTATGGTGGAGATAGGGGAAACTGTCCGTCTGATAACAAAGGATGACGGAAAAATTATTGATCTGACAGACACGGATAGGCATATCACATCACTGCGTTCTTATGTGCTGTCCAATCTGCTCGGGGCGAATACCGTTAAGCGTATGCACTATCTGACGTTGAGCTTCAACCGCAATGTTATTGAGATAGGTAGGGTGTAAGGCTTACGGCGCTAATTACTGATAAGCAGAGTAAATGTTGCATTAGCCGAGGGAGCGCAGCGACCGTGCCTCCCTTTTAGCGTAAGCGGTCAGGGGAGGGGGACCGCGCGCAGCGTGGTGGAGGGGTTTACTTATAACGACTTTAGTGTTGTGTAACGGTGAGCATCAACAATCGTAAACCCCTCAGTCAGCCTACGGCTGCCAGCTCCCCTGATCGCTGCGCTAAAGGGGAGCCAAGACTAATGCAACTTGACTACGAGAATAAAGGAAACGCTGATTAAATTCAAAAAAACAAAATTATTTTTGGTATCCTTAAATCAGCGTTTCCATAAAACGCAGCTATAATTGCCAAAACAGATATTATGTGCGGCAAGCAAAGTTTTTTTTGCCGTCCGCTGCCGGATTTTGAGGGCAAATGTTTGAAAAAAGAAAAACCGAAAAAAGGGACATTGCGTTTTTGGATGTTATATAGTATAATTATTTTAAGACAGTACATCTATACAAATCAAACAAAAAGGAGGGTATAAGAAATGAATAAACTGAAGTACATATTTGCGGTCTTTTTTGCGGTCTCGCTGACAAGCACGGCGGTATTCGGCAAGGCGGTCCTGCCGTTTTCGACAGACATATACAGGGAAGTCGAGACAATGGCTGTTACGGGCAGCGGCACTGTAAACGACCCGTATATCGCAAAAACATATGAGCAGATAAAGTGGGCTTTCGGCATGGGCGGCTATGTAAGGCTGGGTTCGGATATATCGGCGGACAGTCTTGTTTATGTTGCGGCGGATGAAGTGCATCTTGACCTTGCGGGCTATACATACACATCTAATTCGGTAAAGAGCGCCGCATTCATAATACAGCAGACAAAAGCTCTCTATATCACCGACAGCGGCTCAAACGGCAAAATAGCTGCAAACGGCAGCGGTATTGCCGCAGGTATCTCGGCAAAACTGTATATGTACGGCGGCAGTATAGTGACGGAGGATAAGGCGGTTGTCGCAAGACCAAGTTCAGGAATATTTCTTTATGACGGTACGATAAAAAGCGAAAACAGTGCAATATACCTTAACGGCGGCGGATTTTTTCAATACGGCGGCTATGTAAAGACTGCTTCGGAAAGTCTTGAAAGCGCTGTCGAGTTTGACAGCTACTATGATTCGGGCATCGGCGTATCGACCGATGCAAGAAACGACATTTATCTCTACGGCGGCAAAATAGACAAACTCTATCTTCCGTTCAAACAGGCAAATATTGCCGCGGGCATTTACGATACCACAGTCTACGGATATTTCGGCTATCAGGTCAAAACGGATGCGGAAGAAATGTTCAAGGGCGGATATGCCGAGGTATGCTCGCAAAACCTTGTAAATGCGATAAATGCGGCGGCAGCAGGCTCGTACAAGGAAGTTATTGTGAATGATACCCTCATAACGGTACATCAGAAAAAAACGGTCATATCCTATATAGAGATACCAAACGATATTACACCGATTGCCGATGCTGCGCTTGTATATCCAAAGGCAAACTCGGGTGCGGCATACAGCTTTGACAGCGATTGGTACAACGCCAACGGACAGAAGCTTTCCTCTGCCTACAGTACCGAGAGCGAACATCTGGGCGCGTATTCTTTTACGGTAAAGGGCAAGGCAAAGGTCAAAAACAGCAGCTATATGTTTGTCGGTACGGATATTTACCTGCCCAATGTGGACCGCAGGCTTTATGAATGCGGCGTAAAGGTGACAGACGAGAGTACGGCGGAATATCAGATAAAATTCAATATGGCGCCTTTTGTGACATTGCAGCCGAAAGATAAGGCAAATGTGACTGTCGGCGATGTTCTTACTTTCGCTGCGGATGCAGCGGATGCAAAAACGTATAAATGGTATCTTCTCGATACCGAAGGCAAAAAGGTCAGTTGGGAGGATGCGGAGGAATACGGCATTATCTCGGTGCAGAATTCTTCACAGAATACCAAAACGCTGAAAATAAAGATCTTGGGCGTAGAAGCAAATGCTTTCGGCGTATACTGCGAGATATACGGCAATTACAATACCGTAAACACAAACACCGCGTATATTTCTACAAAAAAACCCGTTATAACTATGCAGCCTACGGGCATTGGCGGCGTATTCAACATAGGTGCGAAAAATGCGCAGAGCTATGAGTGGGCGCTGCTTGACGAAAACGGCGTTGAATACACATGGGAGCAGGCAAAGGCAAACGGCTGGGGCTACCCCGTTGACGGCAGCGAAAAGACTTCCTCCGTTTCGCTTTTGTCGATAGGTCATGGACTTGAGGGCAAAAAGGTATTTTGCAGGGTATCGGGCTATGGTTATACCCTTGTTTCCGATACGGCAGTCATCGGCAAATTTTACGGGATAGATGCGCACATTAATATTGATGGTCTTCAGCTTCCTTTCCCCGGGGTCGAATTTGTCACATCGGGCGAGTGCAGGGAAAACAATGCCTATGAGCTTGAAAGCCTGAAGCTTGTATACGGGAGTGAACTTACCGAGGTCGGGGACGGATATATAGATTTTGACGGGGAACATATGTATGCATATCATGCGGTGTTCAGACCGAAAAGCGGCTATTGTTTCACGGAAGACAGCATTGCGTCGAAAAACAATATAAACGGTTATATTGCAACTGTCGGTGACGGATATATTGATGGTCAAAGACCGAAATACACGGGCACTATAAACAGACAGCTGATAGACGGCAAACTGAGCGTGCTGCTCGTGCCTATGCTTGACAACGCTCTTTACCGCAATACAAAGGCTATGTATGTTACTGCGACACAGACTTCCGTGATAGTCAGAAACTTCTATGAAAAGAGCGTTGCGGGCAAGCAGGATCTTGCCGTACTCGGTGCGCCGACTTACAAATACAGTCTTGACGGTGAAAACTGGTATGAGTTTGCCGAAATAAACGGCGGCGGAGGACCTTTCGGCGGTCTTACACCAAACACGGAATATACAGTATATTTCAAAAATGCCGATACAGACTATGTTTTCAAGACAAAGACCGTAAAAACACTTCCCGTTACAGGCGATGTGGATGAAAACGGAAAGGTCGAAAAGGCGGATGCCGCACTTCTGATCAAATATATAGCGGATGAGAAAACGGATAAACTGACAAAGAACCAAAAAAGCGCTGCCAATGTTTATGCGGACGACAATATAGATATGCTTGATGCTGTAGCAATAATGCAAATGATTTAGGGCGAACGATAACTCAAAAACTCAAAT
>JAGAHK010000452.1 GCA_017627115.1 Bacillota bacterium
AATGATATTCCCACAAGAAAATCCTGCAAAGCAATGGGTGTACCTATACGAAAAATATTCTGAGCGTATCTGCTTTGGATTTTCAAGTGCGACCTATGAAATTCAAACGGCAATTTTGTTCCCTTAATTATAAAGAATGAAATAATAACGCTTATTAGTTGTGCAATAACAGTTGCTAAAGCTGCACCCGCTGCACCGAGATGCAGCACCGAAACAAACAGCAGATCGCCTATGATATTGAACAAGCAGGCAATACCTACCGCTATCAGTGGAGTTTTTGAATCTCCAAGCCCTCTGAAAATACTGCCGAGAAGATTGTATGCGGTTATAACAAGAAAACTTCCGCCGCAAATTCTTATGTAGCTTTTTGTAAGTTCAAAGGCTTCAACGGGTGTCTGCATAGCTAAAGCAAGTCCATCGGCACATATAATACTTATAAGCGTAAATACAGTTCCTATTGCTGCAAAAATTATTAGCCCCGTTCCGATCGTCTGTGCGGCATCTTCGGGTGCATTTTGTCCAATACGCTGTGCCACCGCTACCGTTATTCCCATTGAAAAGCTGACTATAAGATTGGTAAGTGTCATTATTATTTGAGAACCTGTGGAAACAGCAGACACATCGGCTTCCGTTCCAAATCGACCAACAACAAGCAAATCAACCGCACCATACATAGATTGCAAAAACATTGCAAAGAGTACAGGCAGCATAAATCTTAATAACTTCGGAAGTATGGCACCTGTGGTAAAATTGTTATTTCTCACTTATATACCCCCTTTATAACAAAAAAACCGGATAAAACAGCAGGCATTTCAACCTGCGGTCTTATCCGGCATTACATTTCTATCGAATGTTTTGCCCTCCGAACCAGCACCATCATTGTAGCACATCAACTATATAATGTCAAGAAGCAGAGGTAAATATCCGATGAAACTTGTATATACTTCTTCATCTGCGGCGGTGCGATTATAAAATCAACCGTTTCGCCCGTCAAAGCCTTTATCTCCCTTACCCTTTGGTAAACCTCAAATAAACGGGCTCTGCCCGATATACCGTAAGCCTTTAACGCAGGCGTAACGGCAAGGCAGATGGTCTTGTCCGTGATGGATGAATGAAAAAAGGCAGAGTAGCGGCATTCACCGATGCGGTGCTTGCGATCATCATGACAATACTTGTTTTAGAGCTTGAAAAGCCGTCTACGCCCGCGTTGTCCGCAGTGTGGGAACTTAAACACAGTTTTTTCTCCTACACGCTTTCGTTTTTCTGGCTGGGCTCTATGTGGGTAAATATCCATAACGAGTGGGAACGAATAGAAAAAATAAGTGCAAAAACCCGTGAATTTGATTGCCTGCAATTCAAGCAAACAAGCCGATTATATACGTTAATACAAATTTACACAGCGGAAACTTTATAATAGGAAATTAAATTTAGGCATAGAAAAATGACTATTTTATATTGACATTTTGTGACATATTTGTTAAAATTAACATATGACAATATATCGAAGTTGTTTTCTATGTATTGGGTCGACAAAAAATGCCTAAATTTTTGAAAAGGAGTTGACAGTTATGCTAAACGAGCTTATACTTGCACAGCACAGCATTGGCAGACTATGTCCTTTTTATGTCTTAAACTTACAAGGCGTTTTAAACCGAATACAACATATGCA
>JAGAHK010000453.1 GCA_017627115.1 Bacillota bacterium
CAAATCAAGTAAATGAGCTGCCGCATTAAACTGCGGCAGTTTTTGTATTTGAAAAAGGGATTTTTGTAGAAAAAGTATTGTTTATGCTCGTTGTCGCTTCCGTAAACCCCTCCACCACGCTACGCGCGGTCCCCCTCCCCTGACCGCTTACGCTAAAGGGGAGGCAAGACTAATGCAACGCCTTGATTGTATTAAGAAAATCAGCGCCGCAGGCTCTTGGCTCCCCTTTAGCGTAAGCGATCAGGGGAGCTGGCAGCCGCAGGCTGACTGAGGGGTTTACGGCAGAGAGATAACCGCCATAAATTATCATTTAACAAACTATCGAACATCTTTGTTTTTCCTGTTTATAGCCATAATCGTACATTCGTAGAATATGTCAAAGAAAAAATAGGGAAACTCAAATGTAAAAAAATATTGTAATTTCTGACATTATATAGTATAATCATTTAGTATGGAGTATTATTGTAAAATTACATAAATATTTATATAGTTTTTATCTGTTATTATTATCTGATCAAATTATTAAAAACAAACGGAAGTGAAGATATGAACATAATTATTGTAGGCTGCGGCAAAGTCGGTTATGTTATGGCGGAGCAGCTGAACAAGGAAAAACACGAAATAACGGTCATCGACTCCAATACGGACAAGCTGGAGCAGGTGATAGGCGAGCTTGATATACAGGGCTGTGCAGGCAACGGTTCAAGCCTTAAAGTGCAGATGTCGGCAGGCGTAAAAAACACCGACCTGCTCATTGCGGTAACAAACAAGGACGAGACCAACCTTTTAAGCTGTCTTATCGCAAAAAAAGCGGGCAACTGCCATACCATAGCGCGCGTGCGCGACTTTAACTATTACGAGGAGATAAACTTCATCAAGGAGGAACTCGGTCTTTCAATGTATGTAAATCCCGAGTTTGAGGCGGCGCGCGAGATAGCAAGGCTTTTGCAGGTGCCTTCCGTAATGCAGCTTGATGTGTTCTCGAAAGGCCGCGTGAATATGGTCGGCATAAAAGTCGGCAGGGACTCCGCACTTAACGGTATACGCATTGTCGATGTGCGCAGCAAGATAAACGAGAATATACTTGTGTGTATGATAGAACGCGGCGATAATATCATCATCCCCAACGGTCAGGATTTTATACGCGAGGGCGACAATGTGTCCTTTGTTGCACCTATTATGGAGCTTTCGGGCATACTTACACGCATAGGCGCCGTATCGAAACCGATAAAAAATGTTATGATAGCAGGCGGCGGCTCTGTTGCACTCTACCTTGCAAAATTGCTTAAACAGGCAAGGATGAAAGTGAAGATAATAGAGCGCGACAAGCAGCGCTGCGAGATATTGAGCGAGCAGCTGCAAAACGCAATTATAATAAACGGCGATGCCACAAACCAGGATCTTCTCAACGAAGAGGGCATACACAGCACGGATGCTTTTATAAGCCTGACAAATATGGACGAGGAGAACATAATGCTCTCACTCTATGCAAATGAGGTGTCAGATGCCAAGCTTGTGACCAAGGTAAACAAGATAACTTTCAACAATGTTATCAAAAACCTGCATATCGGCAGTGTAATAAGCCCCAAAAACATAGTTGCGGAGCGCATAATACGCTATGTGCGCACGGTGCAGAACTCTCTGGGCAGCAATGTTGAGGCGATTTACAAAATAAACGACAGGGTAGAGGCGCTTGAATTCAGTGTAAAGAATACACCGCAGAATAAGAGCCTTATCGACATACCCATAATGGATCTTAAATTGAAAAAAGGTCTGCTTATCTGTGCGATAAACCGCAGAGGCCGCTTCTTTACCCCTACGGGCAAAGATACCATACAGGCAGGCGATACCGTGATAGTTGTTACAACAAGTCTGGGACTTGAAGATGTAAGTCAGATAACGGACGAATAAGGAGACGTACCATGAACTATGCCATAATTATGTTTATAATTGGCTGCGCGGTGCGTGTGGAAGCGCTGTTTATGCTTTTGCCCTTTGCCGTTGCGCTGATATACAAAGAGCCTATCGGTTTTGTATTTCTGCCCTGTGCGGTGCTGTTTTACACCATAGGCTGGGTGCTTTCTCACAGGAAGCCGAAGCACACCCTTTTCTACTCGAGAGAGGGCTTTGTTTCGGTATCCCTGAGCTGGCTGATATTGAGTTTTTTCGGGGCTGTGCCCTTTGTTATAAGCAAGACCATACCAAGCCCCGTCGATGCCATGTTTGAGGTGGTATCGGGCTTTACCACAACGGGTGCAAGCATACTGCCCGATGTGGAACTGCTGCCGAAGTCCTATCTTTTCTGGCGCAGCTTTTCCCATTGGCTGGGCGGTATGGGTATACTTGTGTTCGTGCTTGTTCTGCTGCCGTTTTCAGGCGGTCAGAGCATCCACCTTATCCGCGCCGAGTCCACGGGACCGCAGATAGGCAAGCTTGTGCCGCGTATGCAGCGCACGGCGAAATATCTGTATACTATGTATTTTGCACTTTCGATAATACAGCTTATATTCCTGCTCGGGGCAAAAATGCCGCTGTTTGATGCACTCTGTGATGTGTTCGGCACCGCAGGCACGGGCGGCTTCGGCATAAAGAGCGACAGCATGGCAGGCTACAGCAATGCTATACAGAATATAACAACGGTGTTTATGCTGCTTTTCGGCATAAACTTCAACTTTTACTTTTACGTATGTACAAGGCGTTTCAGGGCGGCTTTTGCCATTGAGGAAGTAAGGTGGTATTTTATCATCTATATCCTTGCCTGTGTCGGCATATGGCTGAATATGTTTTTTGTGGGCATGGACCCTTCGCCCGATGTACACCACATTGCATTCCAGGTATCGTCGGTTATGACAAGTACGGGCTATGCGACAGTGGACTTTGACAAATGGCCCGAGTTTGCACGCCTTGTGATGGTGGGCATAATGTTTACGGGCGCATGTGCGGGCAGTACGGGCGGCGGTATAAAAGTTGCACGCTTTGTGCTGTTTTTCAAGCAGTTTTTTGTAAAGATGTCATCGCTGCTGCATCCGCGCAGTGTAAAGGTGGTCAAGATGGACGGCCAGCGTGTCGATGACGAGGTTTTGCAGACAACGAACGCATTTTTCTTTATATATACCGTTATTTTTGCGGCTTCTATGTTTATCCTTGCATGGGATAATATGGATTTTACGACCAATTTTACCGCAGTTGCGGCAACTTTGAACAATATAGGTCCGGGTCTTGCGGGTGTTGGACCGACAAGCAATTTCGGGGCATACTCCGATCTTTCAAAAATAGTTATGATATTTGATATGCTTGCGGGCAGACTTGAAATATTCCCGATGCTTGTGCTGCTTGTGCCCGCCACATGGAGAAGAAACGGGTAAAAGGCAGAAAACACATTGATTTTTACTGTATGGAGGAAAAGAAAAAGAATTGAGAAAGCTTATTCAGTTTAAGGACATAGTGATGGAATTTGACGGGCAGATAGTCTTAAAAGGCATCAGCCTTGATATTTACGAAAACGAGTTTGTCACGCTTTTGGGTCCCAGCGGCTGCGGCAAGACAACGCTTTTGCGTATTTTGGGCGGCTTTTTGGACGCTACCGAGGGTCAGGTGCTCTTTGACGGCGAGGATATATCCAAAGTGCCTGCGTACAAGCGCGAGATAAATACCGTTTTTCAGAAATATGCGCTTTTTCCGCACCTTAACGTATATGACAATATAGCATTCGGCTTGAAGATAAAGAAAGAACCGCGTGATATAATCGAGCAGAAAGTTATGCGTATGCTCAAACTTGTGGGTCTTGAAGACTTCGGCAAGCGCCGCGTGACGGAAATGTCGGGCGGTCAGCAGCAGCGTGTTGCGATAGCGCGTGCGCTTGTGAACGAGCCGAAAGTGCTTCTGCTTGATGAGCCTTTGGGTGCGCTTGACCTTAAACTGCGCAAGGAAATGCAGCTTGAACTTAAAAAGATACAAAAGGAAGTCGGCATCACTTTCATCTTCGTTACCCACGATCAGGAAGAGGCGCTGACCATGTCCGACAAGATAGTTGTTATGCGCTCGGGCGAGATACAGCAGACGGGCACACCCATTGATATATACAACGAGCCGAAAAACCGCTTTGTTGCAAACTTTATCGGCGAGAGCAACATAATCGACGGCATAATGAAAGCCGACAAGCGTGTTATGTTCGAGGACAAGGTATTCGACTGCGTTGATTCGGGCTTTGGCACGGATGAACCCGTCGAGGTCGTTATCCGCCCCGAAGATATAGATATAGTGGGCTTTAATCAGGGCAAGCTCAACGGTACGGTAAAATCCGTTCTGTTCAAGGGCGTGCATTACGAGACCATAGTTGAAACAAGGCTCGGTACCACTATCACGGTGGAAATGTCGGTATACGAAAGCAAGCCCGTGTGCAATCAGGCGGCTGACGAGGAAATGAGCGCAAACGATTTCTACCTTGATGTCACCGATATACCCGAGCTTACAAAAGCCGATATAATCGCACGAGCAAATGCGCAGGCGTGGAAAAGCTCCAAGGACGAACTTGTGTCCATAACAAAGGTGGAATACGATATTGAGCCGAAAAAGGGCAGCTATCCCGTTACATTCCACACTGCGGCAGGCACGATGATGTCGGTCGAGATGATAGTGGAGGATGTAAACAAGGTAGAGTCCGAAAACGAGATAATATATGCCGTTAACATCAACAAGGATATAGACGATATACGCGAGAGTATAGCGCTTGATACCGACCTTAAGACATGGGCGAATGCGCAGGCATGGACGGCAGACGGCGAAGAACCCATAGCGATAACCGATGTTGAATACGATTTCGACCAGGAAAGCATACACGCAGGCAAGTACCGCATAACATTCAAAACACGCGGCTACGAGTACAAAATAGACACCACCGACGAGCATAATGTGGGTGAAAAAGTCGGGCTTGACTTTACTCCCGACGATCTGCATATTATGAAACTCTCGGGTAATGTATGACGAGGTAAGGCAAAGTGAAAAGTTTCAGAAAATTAGTCTACCCCTATTTACTGTGGGCTATCATTATGATAGTGATACCCATGCTTATGATACTTGTGTATGCCTTTACCGACGAGGGCAACTCGGTGCGCAACTTTGTGTTCTCTCTCGGAAGCTTCCGCAGGTTTTTCAGCGACACCGTGTTTTTGGTAGTGCTGCGCCGCTCTATTTATATAGCGGTGCTGACCACGGTTTTCTGCGTGCTGTTGGGTTATCCTATGGCATATGCAATGGCAAAATCGCGCTTTAAGATACATCTGGTGCTTCTTGTCACCATACCCACATGGATAAATATGCTCGTGCGTACCTACGCATGGCGCGGTATGCTCGACAATAACGGTCTTATAAACAACTTCCTCGGCTTCTTCGGCATAGCTCCGCTTAAGTTTCTGGAGACCACGTTTGCAGTGGTGCTCGGTATGGTCTACAACTTTATACCTTTTATGATATTGCAGATATACACCTCGCTTGAAAAGCTTGATAAAAGCCTGCTTGAAGCGGCATCCGATCTTGGTGCCAACCGCCTGCAAAGGTTTTTGAAAGTGACGCTGCCTTTGAGCGTACCGGGCATAATAAGCGGTATAACGCTTGTTTTTCTGCCTGCGGTATCAAGCTTTTTCATCCCGAAACTGCTTGGCGGCGGACAGTATGTGCTTATAGGAAATGTTATTGAAAATCAGTTCCTCACCGCAGGCGACTGGAGCTTTGGCAGCGCAATATCACTTATAATGGCTGTGATAATCATTATATCAATGTATATCACAAGAAGCCTTGACAAAAAAACAAATCCCGAAGGAGGCGATGACTGATGGCAAGAAAACTCCTCCGCAGGGCATTTATACTGCTGATGCTTATATTTTTCTATCTGCCGATAATATATACTGTGGTCTTTTCGTTCAACAGTTCAAAATCATTGAGTAAGTTTGAGAGTTTTTCACTCAAATGGTATGAAAAGATGTTCCACAGCTCGGATATGGTAAATTCAATTTACTACACCATAGCGATAGCCGTGCTGGCAACGCTCATATCCACAGTGATAGGCACGATAACGGCGATCGGCCTTTCGCGCAGCGGCAGGATACTGCGCGGTATAGTTGAGCAGATAAACGATATGCCGATAATGAACCCCGATATAGTAACGGCAATAGGACTTTTGATGTTTTTCAGTACTCTTGCCGTCAAAAAGGGCTTTGTAACAATGCTCACGGCGCACGTTATGTTCTGTATACCCTATGTTATACTCAGCGTAATGCCCAAACTGCGCTCGCTTGACCCCAATCTTCTGGATGCGGCGCTCGATCTTGGGTGTACGCCCATGCAGGCGCTTGTGAAAGTCATAGTTCCCGAGACCGTATCGGGCATAATCTCGGGTGCGCTGATAGCCTTTACAATGAGCTTTGACGATTTTGTGATAAGCTACTTCGTTACGGGCAACGGCGTGAACAATATCTCGATAATGGTCTATACCATGTCAAAACGTATCAATCCGTCGATAAACGCACTTTCGACGGTGATAATAGGAATAATCACGGTGGGTCTTACCGTTGTGAATGTTATTCCGCCAATAGTAAACGCAATCAAACAAAAAGGAAAAATCAGAAAGGAAATTTAAAAAATGAAAAAATTTTTACCTCTGCTCCTTGCGGGCATCATGGCACTTGGCTTTGCGGGCTGCGGCGGTCAGGGCGGCGCGTCGGACAGCACGGCTTCGGGCGGCTCCAATGTTGTTAAGGTATACAATTGGGGCGAATATATAGGCGAAGATGTTGTACAGAACTTTGAAAAGGAGTACAACGCAAAAGTCATTTACGAATACTTCGATTCAAACGAGATGATGTACACAAAGCTGCTTGCAGGCGATTCATATGATGTGCTTGTTCCCTCGGACTATATGATAGAGCGTCTTATCAAAGAGGACAGACTCCAGCCCATCGACCTTGAAAAGATACCCAATTTTGAAAACGTGGTCGATTCGCTCAAAGGTCTTGACTATGACCCCGACAATACCTATTCCGTGCCTTATTTCTGGGGCAATGTGGGTCTTGTTTACAACAAGAACAACGTATCCAAAGAGGAGATAGAGGCAAAGGGTTACGAGATACTGCGCGACGAGAAATACAAGGGCAGGATATATATCTACGATTCCGAAAGAGATGCGTTTATGACTGCTTTCAAGGCTCTCGGCTACTCAATGAACACCGAAAACGAGGACGAGATAAATGCCGCTTATGAATGGCTGTGCGACATCAACTCACGTATGGAACCCGCCTATGTGACCGACGAAGTCATCGACAGCATGGCAAACGGCAACAAGGATATAGCAGTTGTTTACAGCGGTGATGCCGCTTACATCCTTCAGGAAAACCCCGATATGGGCTTCTGTATGCCAAACGAGGGCACAAACCTCTGGTCGGATGCTATGGTAATACCCAAAAACGCCGAAAATCCCGAGCTTGCACATGAGTTTATCAACTATATCCTCACTTATGAGGCATCGGAGGATAACTCGGTAACTGTCGGCTACGCTTCTTCAAACAAGGACGTACTTGCCGATCTTAGCGGCGAGGGCGGCGAGTTCTACGGCAACGAGGCTTATCTTCCCCGTGACGGCTACGAAAAAGACGAGATATTCCACGATAACGAAGTGCTTAAAAAGCGCCTTTCCGAGCTTTGGATAAAGGTAAAGGCAGGCAGCTGATATAAAATCTTTTTATTTTAA
>JAGAHK010000454.1 GCA_017627115.1 Bacillota bacterium
AAGCCTGCTTTTCGCCAGACAGGCGAGCGGAGCGATGCCGCCATAAACAATAATTTATCGCATTAAAAGAACTCAAAACTGTTTCAAGAACTTCGTATCATTTTCAAAAAGCAATCTCAAATCGGAGATCGCGTACTTCTGCATTGCCACACGTTCAAGACCCATACCGAAAGCAAAGCCCGAGTATGTCTTGCTGTCTATGCCGCACATTTCAAGCACTTTGGGATGCACCATACCGCAGCCGAGAACTTCTATCCAACCGCTGTCCTTGCATACACGGCAGCCTTTGCCGCCGCAGGCAAAGCAGCTTGCATCCATTTCCGCACTCGGTTCCGTGAACGGGAAGTGATGCGGACGGAAACGAACCTTTGTATCCTCGCCGAAAAGCTCCTTTGCGAAAACCGCAAGCGCACCTTTCAGATCGCCCATTGTTATGCCCTTGTCGATAACAAGACCCTCAAGCTGGTGGAATACGGGTGAATGTGTTGCATCCACCTCATCCGAGCGGTAAACACGACCCGGAGCTATCATACGTATAGGCAGCTTGCCCGTTTCCATAACACGCACCTGCATAGGTGAAGTCTGTGTTCTCAACAGAAAATCGCCCTCGCCCTCAACATAGAAGGTATCCTGCTCGTCCCTTGCGGGGTGATCTTTGGGTATGTTCAAAGCCTCAAAGTTGTAATAAGCCTCTTCCACCTCGGGACCCTCTGCTATCTCATAGCCCATACCGATAAAGATGTTTTTGATGTTTTCAATAACTGTTGTCATCGGGTGCATATGTCCCATTTCGGGTGCCTTGCCGGGCATGGTCACATCAATGGTCTCCATTGCAAGCTTCGCTTCCTGCTCCTTTGCCTGAAGCTCGGAAACCGTCTTTGCAAGCATTTCCTCGACCTCGGCACGCACCTTGTTAACAAGCTGACCGACCTTCGGACGTTCCTCGGGGCTTAAAGCACCCATACCCTTTAAGATCTGCGTAAGCTCACCCTTTTTGCCAAGAATATCAACTCTTATGGCATCAAGAGCTTTAAGATCGGCTGCTTCTTTCAGTCTTGCGGCAGCCGCTTCTTTGATTTGACTGAGTTTTTCTTTCATTTTATTACCTCCACTGTAATAAAGCAAATTTAATGAATAATTTAACCATCTTCCATTTGCTTATATAAATTTTCACAAAACAAAAAGCCCCTGTTTCAAAGCTTTCTGCCTTAAAACAGGGACGAAAATATCCGCGTTACCACCCTGATTTCCGCCAAAAGACGGACACTCATTAAAGATATAACGGTCTTGCCCGTGGATGCCTACACAAAATTCAACACCCAAGCTCCAACGTGAAATTTCAGCAAAACGCATAAACAACAGGGCTTTCAGCCGCCGACCCCGTCTCTCTGTGAATGCGGTGTACCTACTTTGCGTTATCATCGCTTTTGAAAAATCATTTATAGTATATCAATACAAAAACAAATTGTCAAGGGGTGAAACAAAATATTTCACTTCAATTTTGTTTGCCTTATTTGTTGCAGTATTTTGATTTTCCGCACATTCAGACAACAGATATTTTTTAACAAACTGTGGACAGAGCCACAAAGGAAATTCTTTCAAGGGGGATAGACTGCATTACATACAGCGACGGCAGAAAGGTCAATATTGCGAGCTATGCAAGAATGGCAGTCAGAACGGCAAACAAGAGAGCGCATCTTAAGGGTGAGGGAGACAGAAGAGCCGAATGGGGCGAATGTCTTGTGTATGCGGAGACAGGTGTCTGACCCCTGTCCCTCGACAACTTGTTTATTAATTCAATCTATGACAATACAATTTATTATAAAACTTATATATCCAAAATATTCTGCCATCCTTGCAAAAATAATATTTTGGATTTATAAGACCACTGCCCGGTCTGACACCTTTAGGCTGATTTCTCATTAAGGCAATGGGGTACATATATCTTTCGCCTGTTTTTATTGTATATATATTAGCCCCATATAAGTTGTCATCACTTTCGTAAAGTGTGTATCGCAGAACAATACATTTATCATCCCATATATAAACGTCACGTTTTCGACCTTCATATATTTCTTTATCACACAGAAATTCAAGTTCTGTGCCCTGCAGTTCTTCGACTGACCATTGCCTTCCGCTTATTGGCTTTTTATCCTCTTCGGGAAAAGTCAGACTGTCAAAAACTTTTCTAAAATTTATACTTGCAAATGATTCATACCTTTCATCTTCTATCGAAAATGCATAGCTGCCTGTTCCGGTTCTATATACTTGTTCTATCTTGTTGTCAGCTAACCAGCCAAATCTGTCGTTTTCCTGCTCGTAAACAACAATGTCGCCTTTTGTATATCTCTCTTGTTCTTCTTCCCATAATTCAACTTCTTCCTCGTGCTCGTGTTTCTCATATAACTTTATGCCCAAAAAGAAACCCGCAGAAAACAACAAAACGCTAATACACAGTATCGGTATAATTTTGCGCATTATATATCACCCCACATTTCCTTTAAGTCTTTTATGTGAAGACAGGTGTCTGACCGAGACCGGTGAAAAAGTCCCGTTTTTAAACACTTTTTGCAAGCCGTCCGACCGTTCCTGCAAACCATTTAGCTTTAAATTTGATTTTTGCTTCGATAATTCTTATAATCAAGAAAATATCATCATTTGAAGAGGATACTAT
>JAGAHK010000455.1 GCA_017627115.1 Bacillota bacterium
ATCCGGCGTAGCTCGGGATCGCTATGGAGCTGTTTAAGCACTTCATAACCATCCATTTCGGGCATAAGAAGGTCAAGAAGAATAAGCGAGAGCGTTCTTTCATTTTCTTTTATTAGTTCAAGCGCCTGTACACCGTTTTCGGCATAAATAACATCATAGTCGCGGCTTATTATAAAGCCGAGCAAACGGCGGTTGACAACTTCGTCATCTACTACAAGAACTTTTCTTTTGATATTTTTTTCGCGTCTTAAAACTTCCTGCATAATAACTCCTCTTTTGAAAAAAGGGACAGTTGATCCCACTGTCCCTTTAAGCTTATTTTTTCTTGTTTTCTATTGCTGCCGTTACAAAGCCGTTAAACAGTGGATGCGGCTTGTTAGGACGGCTCTTGAATTCGGGGTGGAACTGAACGCTTACAAGCCAGGGGTGCTGGTCTTTCGGCAGCTCAACTATTTCAACGAGGCGCTTGTCGGGTGAAATACCTGCAATAACAAGGCCTGCTTTTTCCATCTCGTAACGGTAGTTATTGTTGAATTCATAACGGTGTCTGTGTCTTTCGGATATTTCCTCCGTACCGTAGGCATCTCTTGAATGTGTGCCTTCTGCAAGCTTGCAGGGATATGCGCCAAGACGCATCGTACCGCCGAGATTGTCAATATTCTTCTGATCGGGCATAATGTCAATAACAGGATTTTTTGTATCGGGGTTTATCTCTGCTGTATGGGCATCTTTCAGTCCGAGAACATTTCTTGCATATTCAATGACTGTACAGTGCATACCCAGACAAATACCGAAGAAAGGTATTTTGTGTTCCCTTGCATACTGAACAGCCTGTATCTTGCCTTCAACACCTCTTTCGCCGAAACCGCCGGGTACAAGTATACCGTTCGCGCCGTTAAGCTCTGCTTCTGCACCGTTTTTCTCTACATCTTCGGCATTTACCCAGCGTATTTTTACATTTGCGCCGCTGTGTATGCCTGCGTGATGTAAACTTTCAACGATAGAAAGGTAAGCATCGTGCAGTTCGACATATTTGCCGACAAGTGCGATCTCAACACTTTCCTTGAGGTTTCTTTCTTTGTTTATAACATCAAGCCAGTCTGTAAGGTCGGGTTCGGGGCAGGGTACACCGAGCTTGCGGCATACTATCTCCGCAAGGTGTTCCTGTTCCATAAGTAGCGGCACTTCATAAAGTGAGTCGCAGTCAAGGTTCTGGATAACACATTCTTTTTCTATATTGCAGAAAAGTGCAAGCTTTGCTTTTGCATCATCGCTTATCTCATATTCTGTACGGCAAACGATGATATCGGGCTGGATACCTACACTCAAAAGCTGCTTTACGGAGTGCTGTGTGGGCTTTGTTTTCATCTCGCCCGATTTTGCAAGGTAGGGTATAAGCGTAACATGGATATATACCACGTTTTCTTTGCCTACGTTGCTCGATACCTGACGGATAGCTTCTATAAAAGGCTCGCTTTCTATATCGCCGACAGTACCGCCGATCTCTGTAATGACAAAATCAACGCCCGTATCTCTGCCCGCGCTGAATACTCGTTCCTTTATCTCGTTTGTGATATGCGGTATTACCTGAACGGTAGCACCGAGATATTCGCCTTTTCTTTCTTTATTGAGCACGCTCCAATATATCTTGCCTGTTGTGATATTGCTGTGAACATTAAGGCTTTCGTCAATGAAACGCTCGTAATGACCGAGGTCAAGATCGGTTTCCGTACCGTCATCGGTAACAAAAACTTCACCGTGCTGGTAGGGGCTCATAGTACCGGGATCGATATTGATATAAGGGTCGAACTTCTGAATCGTCACCTTATAGCCGCGTGCCTGGAGCAGTTTGCCGATACTGGCGGCGA
>JAGAHK010000456.1 GCA_017627115.1 Bacillota bacterium
AAAAATATAATTTTATATAAAGTATAAACCTATTTATATAACAATGTCAATTACAACTTTTTCGTAATAAAAAAGTAAGCACCGTTGTTTCTGCGATACTTGCTTTACAGCTATGTGTTATTTGGTGTTTGTAATTCAAGCCTGTTTTGATAAGTCGGCGAGCTTGTGTTTTGGCGTTCATACCGACAAATGCTCTTGCATTACTGCTTTGCGTATCTCATCTATCTCGGCCGCGGCTTTTGGCTTGTGTATCATGCAAAGCGGGCATAACATTCTGCCGTTCTCATCTTTAACAATAACGGTCAAATACACACCCGTCGGAACCATACGGTAATTGGATGTTGTCTTTACTATATAGGTAATGCTGTCAAGCCTGAGCACAGCCCCGTTTTTGATAAACAGATAATGGCTGCCAAGCCTGAACTGGTCGTCCACAAAGGGCTGCGCCGAGTCAAAGTCGCTGAACATTATCTGTCCTCCGTCTTCGGCAAGGTAGGAGTTGAGCCTTTTTGATGCTCCTGTCCGATATCTGTAGGCAAGCAGGCAAAGAAAAGCAAGCATGGCACTTACCGGGGCACCTATGGCCACAGCCGTTAAGAGACTCTCCCCCAAAGCCGAACACATCTATCTGAGTCTTGGCGATAAAGAAGAAAATACCAAAAACAAGATAATGGCAGCTGTAGGGGAGTGTATCGTAAAACAGTATGAAATACTGCAAAATAACGGTATTGATACCATTCTTGAATGGAACGAGGGCAGTCATTTCAAAGAGCCCGATATAAGGACGGCAAAGGGGTTTGTATGGTGTATCGAACACTTATGATCTAAGTATCCACCCATTATCCCCGTGATATATCATCTGCTTGGTCATTCCACCGTCAATACAGATATTCTCCCCCATAATAAAACCTGCCTTGTCGGAGCAGAGGAATAAAACCATATTTGCAATATCAATGGGATTACCAACGCGTCCTGCGGGCTGCTGTACGGCATCAGATCCCTCGTATACGGTATAATTTGTGTCTATCCACCCCGGTGAGATGGAATTGACCCTGACCTTGCCCGCAAGACTTACCGCAAGTGCGTGTGTTAGTGCGGCAATACCGCCTGTTTCAAAACGTTATTATTGTTATCCACAAGTGGATTTGATTACTGCCTTGTAAGTCAATAAAATAATTGTGTTCACCTAAACATTGTGCTATAATAAAGTTATATCAACGGATATTCAAGACACACATCATATAGTTGTTACGCAACATATCTTGTTATAATCTTTCACCTTATACCCGATATTCTGCAAAGGGAGGGCGAACTTTTGAAGATTTGACATTTATCAAGTAATATTAAAGGAGGTACAAAGTGGATAAGTATGTTTTGGGGTTGGATATCGGCATTAACAATGTCGGTTACGGTTTGATAGAAAAGGAAACGGGGAAAATAATCACTGCGGGTGTAAGACTTTTTCGGGAGGCGAACAAAAACGGAAACGAAGAACGCAGAGGATACAGGTGTACAAGACGTCAGATAAGGAGAAAGCAGCATCGACTTGAACGTATAAAAATATGTTTTGAAAAGTATGGTATAAAAACAGGTGATGTATCAGACAATCCATATTTGTTAAGAAAACGCGCAATATACGAAAAGGTAGAGTTAAACGAATTGGCTGCTGCCCTGTTGCATCTTGCAAAGAGACGCGGAACGACACTTGATATTCCCGAAAATGAGGAAAACGGCAGCGAATTGTCAACAAAAGACCAAGTACAAAAAAACAATGCCGAGTTAAAGCAACGATTTATTTGTGAGTTACAGCTTGAAAGAATTGAAAATGGTGGTGTGCGCGGGCATAAAAATAAGTTTAGGCACGAAGATTATATAAAAGAGGCAGAGGCAATAATAAATAACCAAAGGAAATATCATTCCGAGATAACGGATGAATTTGCAAATGAATATATGGATATTTTTAAATCCCGCCGAATGTACTTTGACGGACCCGGTTCTGAAAAATCGCCCACGCCTTACGGACAATTTTTCTACGATGAAAATGGTAAATTAAAGCATATAGGTATGATAGAGAAAATGAAGGGCAAATGTACGATCTTTCCTGCGGAAAACCGCATTGCCAAAATGACCTATACCGCTGACCTTTTTAACTTGCTTAACGATTTTAACAATATCTCGTTTGATGATTTATGTCTTTCGGAGCAAGATAAGAGATATCTTGTTTCGGAATATGTAAGCAAGGGTAAAAATATTACACCTACAATTCTGAAAAAGTACATTGTAAAAAACTATGGCGTTGACGAAAGTGCTGTTTGCGGTTTTAGGATAGATATGAAAACCGAAAAAGAGCAGCTAACAACTTTTGATGGATATAAAAAATACAGAAAATATGCCGAAAACGCAGGTCTCGGCGATGATATAGCTGATAATATCGAATTGGCTGACGGCGTTATTGAAATACTGACCGACTATAAGGATTTTAAAAGCAGACAGGAACGTTTGGAAAAATTATTGTCGGAATATGTTTCTGCTGGTGAAGTGCAAAGGGTGATAGATGCCTTTATAGACGATACCGATTTTAAGGGATATCACGCCCTTTCGCGTGCAGCGATAGAAAGTATTCTGCCAGAACTTTGGACAACAAACGAAAACCAAATGCAGCTTTTTACCGAAAAGGGGTTTTTTAAAAAGCAAAATAATGCTTCAAGGGGTAAAAGTATCGTTTTTGATGACACAGCTATTTTAAGCACTGTTGCACGCCGTTCGCATAGAGAGGCTATAAAAATAATAAATAAAATAAGAGAAATATACGGCGAGCCCGACAGCATCGTTATTGAAATGGCGCGTGAGAAAAACTCGGACGAGCAAAGAGAAAACCTGCGCAAATTTCAAAAACAGCAAGGTGACTTTGAAAAAGAAATAAAACGAATTCTGGAGGTTGACGATCTAAAAGCACTCAAGCTAAGTTCAAAGCAGTGGACGGCACTAAAGCTCTGGAAAGAACAGGACGGCAAATGTATATACTCACACGAGGGCATAAAAATCGACGATATAATTTATCACTTTTCAAAATTTGAGATAGATCATATTATACCGCTTTCGCTGTCCTTTGATGACAGCCTTAAAAACAAGGTGCTTTGCTATGCCTTTGAAAATCAAAAAAAGGCTCAAAGAACGCCCTTTGAATATCTTATAAGCGGCGGTGGTAAAATAAGCTTTGATGAATTTAAGGCGGAAGTGTTGCGATTGTATAAGGGTGATAAGCGCAAAAACTTATTGGAAATGCGCGACATAAAGTTTAATGAGGAACTGCGCAAAGCCTTTATTAACAGAAACCTTGTTGATACGAGATATGCGTGCAGAAGCTTGAGAAAAACGCTTAGCGATTATTACAGCGGAACCGATACCAAAATTATCTGCATACGCGGTAGCTTTACTGCGGCATTTCGTAAGGCGGCCGGCATAAAAAAAGACAGGGATGAATCATACGCACACCACGCTGTGGATGCGCTGATAGTTGCAAGTATGACCAAAATACCGTCATTTACCGAGATAAGTCAATATATGCTGCATGAAAATATGGTAGTCGATAAAGAAACCTTTGAAATAATGCCCGACAGCGAGTATTATGACAGAAAAACCTTAAGCTATATAAATGCTTTAAACGATTTTAAGGATATAAAGTTTTCTCATAAAGTAGATAGAAAGATCAACAGGGCTATAATGGGAAAGCAAACAATCTACAGCACGAGAGTAAAGGATGGCAGCGAATATATTGTGAATAAATATTCCGATATTTACAGTTTATCCAAAGACGATTGCAAAAAACTGACAGAAGCATTAAAGAAAACTCCCGAAAATTTCTTTGTTTATAAGTACAATAAGGATGTATATGAACAGCTGCTGAAAATAGCCGAACAATATAGCAATCAAGACAATCCGTTTGCCGCTTATAAAAATGATTTTGGTTTTATACTTAAAGACGGTAAGGTGCCCGTAAAGACCTTGCGGTATTACGGACCCAAGTTGGGAGTTCATCTTGATATATCTTCAAAATATACGGCTCCTAAAAATAAGGTCGTAATGCTGCAAATGCAATATTTGCGCATAGATGTTTATAAAAATGAAAAGGGTTATCGCTATGTTGCGCTGCCATATAAGGAGTTTTTGCCAAACGGTGATGTATATATCATATCAAAAGAACGTTATGAACTGCTTAAAAGGGATGCTAAAATAGATGAAAGCTTTGAGTTTTGTTTTAGCCTTTACAAATATGATGAGTTTAAGTATAAGGCCGTTTCAAGGGATAAAAAAGAAAAGGAGGGCGATGTAATCTATATAGCTGTATGGAATATCAGTCAAAATAATATAGAGATAAATTTTGTTGACAGAAAAAAAGAAAAACAGAGTGACGGCGTATTGTCATTGGGGACAGTTACGGAACTGGTAAAAATTAACACCGATGTATTGGGAAACAAATATTACATAA
>JAGAHK010000037.1 GCA_017627115.1 Bacillota bacterium
CGGTACACCCGATATTAAGGTAATAACAGGAGTCCGCCGAAGCGGTAAGTCCAAACTGCTTGAAGCGTTCAAACGTTATGTTACCGATCATGTCGAAAACGCTAATATAATCCACATCAACTTCAACCTTCCGGATTTTGATGAACTGACTGAATACCGTCCTCTATACGACTATATCAATGCCGCCTACAAAGAGGGCGTAGATAACTTTGTTCAGGTAATCGTTTCTGTCTATCAGTTTCATAAGCAATCATGCTCCTTTATCATTATTATACCACATCTATTTCCCGAAATCAAGTATTTTAAATTTTTGGGAAATAGAAAACGAAAGGAATGAAAATAATGTCAATTTTGATCGTGGGCGAAAAGCTTATGGTGTAATATTTCTGATAGAGCACTATATTCACACAAACACCAAACCTTGACAGAAATTTTTGCAATACCGATAAATGGAGCTTTATACAGCTGTGACACAAAACTTTTACAATTATTCTATTGTATATGCCGCAAAAATGTGATACCATGTTTTTATGGGAAGTATTTAGAAAAATATGCAAAAATAAAGGAGGCTTAATAATGAATAATATTAAAAAGCTTTTTGCCGTTATGTTTGCGGCAATGGCGGTTTTGCTCATAAGCACGGCGGTGTTTGCGGATGCTTACGGCTTTACCGTTCAGCCCGAGGGCGGTTCGACCGTGTCGGGGACAAAATACACGGTCACATGGACGACCACATTTACACCTCAAAAAGTTATAATTCGCGAAGGGAATACGATACGAAGCACAATAACAGCCACATCACAGGCTATGAGTGCCGAGCTTGCACCCAATATCCTTATAAACAACGGCCGATATTACTATTATATCGATGCGTACTACAGCAATACCGAGTATGTGACAAGTACAGGATTTCTTATAACGGAAATTGAACCCGCATTTGAGATATCGCCGCAGAGCGAAGTGCTTGGTTCTGCGGGAAGCAAAACCGTTTATTGGGATACAAATTTTACGCCCGTTAAACAGTTTGTATTAAGAAACGGTGTTCAGTTTCGGTCATTAACCGCAACAGCCACATCCACAGATGTCGAAACATCCGATTATGTATATAAGATACGTGCGTTTTATACAAACACGGAATATGTTGAAAGTGCACCGTTTCAAATAACAAGCACACCGAGGTTTACCATGCAGCCCTCAACTGTATACGGTTTTCCAAATATGCTTGAGTCTGCGTACTATGATGTGAATTTTTATCCGGTAAAGGTAACGATCGTTGACCAAAACGGCAATGAAAGTTCGCCGTTTGAGGAAAGAACATATAATTACAGTATTTATTCCGACAAAAGATATGTATACGCTAACCCGTCCGAACAACGGGAATGGAAGATAAGGGCTTACTATTCGCTTGATGACTATTTGGAAAGCAGTGCATTTAAGATACTTCCACGCAGCACGGCATTTACGGCACAGCCCACAGGCGGCAGCGCTGCATTGGGAAGCGAATACACAGTAAATTGGGCAACGAATTTTACACAGGAAAAGGTCGAGGTACTGAGGGGCGATGAGGTATACAAAAGCTATACCGGAGATGTAAAAAATACAACATTGCCGCCGTCGGCCGCACCGTATAAGATACGTTCCTGGTGGAACGCAAGCGGACAGGCTTCATATTATTCTATTGAGAGCAATGAATTTTATATCACTCCCGTATCTGCACCCGCATTCACATCTCAGCCTTATGCTTATGTGGAATTTCCCGAAAGCGGAACTTGTATGACAGGTTTTATAACAAATTTCACAACTACCGGGCTTGAACTTTATGAAGACGGTATATTTAAAGAAACCATAAATAAGACGGCCGAAAGCGGTAAGAAATTATATATCTATCTAAAGCCAAACGCTTATTTTGGTAACAAAAGATACCATATAAGAGCTTATTGGGGTGACGGGGAAAACGACTATATTGACAGTGACAAATTCGGTGCTTATTACGGCGGTATTATTACTTATAATGCAAACGGCGGCACGGGTGAAATGCCAAGTTACAATCTGGAGATAGGTTGTACTGCAGAAATAAGCAAGTGCGGTTTTACCCCGCCCGAAGGCAAGATGTTCAAATGCTGGACTTATAATTCCAAAGAATATTGGCCCGGTGATAAGTTCAAAGTAACGGGCGATATGACCTTTACGGCAGTATGGTCGGATGCCTGCATTGTAAGTTTTGATAAAAACGGCGGCAGCGGCAGCAATATGGATCCCCTGACCATTGCAGGCGGCAGCAGGCAGGAATTGCCCGAATGTACATTTACATCACCGACAAACACAGGGTTCTACAAATGGCGCGTAAACGGTAACTTATACAGTGCAGGCGAGAAGGTAGCGATCAATGAAAATACGGTGGTATATGCAACCTGGTATGTAAAGGAAGTAAGAAAAACTGTTACGGCACCGTCGATGGGTCTGGTGCCTGACCATACTATGAAAGATGCAGACGTAATGCTGTACGGAGAACCGGTCAAATTTGAAGACTATACCATTGTTTTGGACAGCAATTACGGTGATGATATCGGCATTTTGTATAACGACCCGTTTGAAATGGGAAAAGCCTATACTTTTAATGCGCATTTATCGGTAAACGATGCAAAATACTATTATTCCGACGACACAGTATTTCGCATAAACGGAGAAAAAGCTGTTTTAGACAGGACACACAGCAGTATTCAATCCGCTGTTATCAGATATACTTTCCCGAAACTTATGTATAAACTGATACCCTTTGACAGCAAAAGCACCTTTGCCGTAAACGGAACGCTGCATATTGATGAAAATGCGGCTGATGTTGTCCTTGAAGAAGCTGCGGATAACAGTGACGATGCTATGTTAGCTTATCTTGATAAAAATTGGCATTATGACTGGTATGCAGACGGCAAACTTGTTAAAGCAAACGGCGGAACAAGTTTTGAAGTGCCTTATGATTGCTCGGGCAAAACTGTTTATGCCGTTCTGGTATTAGCCGATCAGCGTGCAAAAAGTGAAGAGGCTTCTATCCCCGTATATTATTATAAAGGCGATATAGACCACGACGAATATGTAACAGATAAAGATGCGGCATACCTGCTTAAATATTTAAGCGGCACATACACATTGACCGAAAACCAAAAGTCAGCCGCAAAAGCAGCCGACAGCACAAAGTCGGAACCCGATATGATTGATGTTATATGGATATTAAAAAATAAAACGGCTTGATATTATCAAGGGGCTGTCGCATTAAGACATTCCCATAAACAAGAAAAGACTCATTCCAAAAAGGTTTGAGTCTTTTTTGCTTTCGTGGTATAATTAAGTTGCAAAAAGAATGTTTCAGAAAATTCAAAGGCAGAAAAAGTGTAGCACAACTGCGAAATCGAACAGTAAAACGCTACGCTTTGGTCAATGATATTCGTATTCCGCAGAAATAAATTTCTGCTACAGAAGCCGAAACGCGCGACAAGCGCGTACAGGCTCATCCTCTGTAGGCTGTACACGCCTTTGGCGTGTCACGCCATAA
>JAGAHK010000038.1 GCA_017627115.1 Bacillota bacterium
ACACCCGATTTAAGCGACATTCGCTGTAATAATCACATAAATGATAATTTAACAAACGATCAAACAATTTTATTTTTCCTATTTATAGCCGATAATCATACATCAAAGGAAAACGTCAAATAAAAAACAGAGAAACTCAAAAAAGATTTTTTGCGTTTTTAGATAAATTGAGATAAATTTGAAAACGGTTTTCAAAAATGCTTGAAAAAGTTCAAAAATAATAGTAAAATTGAAATCGGATTTCAAATTCGTTTGCGAGGTAAAAAAATGACAACAAAATTAAAATACAAAACAAAGCAGCATGACGAGCTTCTTGCTTTTTTGAAAGAAACGGGCGGCAGGCATATCACGGTCGCCGAAATATCCGAACACTTCAAAACGGCAGGCAAGCCCATAGGCACTGCCACTATCTACCGTCACCTTGAAAAAATGGTGGATGAGGGAGCGGTCAACAAATATACTATCGACAACAACAGTTCCGCCTGCTTTGAATATATAGGCGAAAAAACACATACGGGCGAGGTCTGCTTTCACTATAAATGCGAGGTCTGCGGCAAGCTTGTGCATCTTCACTGCGAGGAGTTTAAAGAGCTTGAAAAACACCTTTACGAGCATCACGGTTTTATGCTTGACCCGATGCGCACGGTGTTTTACGGCGTTTGCAGCGATTGTGGGGAAAAGCGCAAAACGGAGTGATGTTATGGATAAAATGCTGTTTATTGTAAATAAATATATAAAAAGCCGTAAAACCGTATTTTTTGCAAGTATTATGCTTCTTGCGGCGATACTTTTGTCAACGCTGCTTGTGGCGGCTGAAGCAGACCACGACTGTGAGGGCGACGGCTGTCCCGTATGCGCCTGCATACATCAATGCGAAAACTGTCTTTCACTGCTTTCGGGAGGCTGTGCAGCTGTTTTTTCGTTTGTGTTTTTTTATGACTTTGTTATTTTTATAAAAAACGCTGCTGCGGATATTCTCGAATCCGTAACACTTATCACGCAAAAGGTGAGGCTGAATGATTGAGATCCTCCAACGGAAATTAAAGTAAAAAAATACTTTATAATGTAAAATAATATTTTATTCGGAGGATAATTATAATGAAAAGATTTTTAAAAAGATTTTTAAGCACATCACTTTCGGCGGCATTGATCATCGGCTGCCTTTCAGCCTGCGGAACAAGCACAGAAGAAAACACGGGCAGCACGGCACAGACAACGCCGACGACCACACGGGAAACTTCGGAAGATAAGTTACAGATAGTTACCACAATTTTTCCCGAATATGATTGGGTGAAGCAGATACTTGGCGAAAATGCGGCAAATGCAGAACTTACACTTTTGCTTGACAATGGTGTGGACCTGCACAGCTACCAGCCTACGGCGGAGGATATTCTTAAAATATCTACCTGCGATATGTTTGTTTATGTGGGCGGCGAATCCGATGAATGGGTAGAGGATGCCCTTGCCGAAGCCGAAAACAAAGATATGAAGGTAATAAACCTTATGGAAATAATGGGCGATTCGGCTAAGGAAGAAGAGATCAAGGAAGGTATGGAAGCCGAGCATGACCACGACCATCACGACCATGAGGAAGGCGAAGAACACGGCGAAGAGCACGAGGCCGAAGAACACGGTGAGGAACACGAGGATGAAGAACACGGCGAGGAGCATGAGGCCGAAGAACATGAAGAACACGAGCATGAAGAGGGCGAAGTTGAATATGACGAACACGTTTGGCTGTCTGTAAAAAATGCGAAAACTCTTTGCGGTGCCATATCCGATGACCTCTGCGAGATAGACCCCGAAAATGCCGAAACTTACAAGGCAAATCTTGACGAATACACAAAGCAGCTTGATACGCTGGACAGCAGTTTCTCGGAACTTGCTGCGGGAGCGGAGAATAAAACACTTATTTTCGGCGACCGTTTCCCGTTCAGATACTTTGTTGATGATTACGGTTTAGATTATTATGCGGCTTTTGTAGGCTGTTCCGCCGAGACCGAAGCAAGTTTTGAGACCATTGCTTTCCTTTCGGGCAAACTTGACGAACTTGGAAATGATACGGTATTTACAATAGAAAATTCGGACGGTAAGATCGCACAGGCTGTTATTGACAACAGCACGGCCAAAGATCAAAAGATCGCCGCACTCGATTCAATGCAGTCTGCAACAAGCAAGCAGATAGACGAGGGTGTTACCTATCTTTCTGTTATGCAGAGCAACTATGATGTTCTCGGCGAAGCCTTAAAATAAGAGGTGTAAAATGAAAACGGAACAGATAATATGTAAAAATGCCGTTTTGGGCTATGAAAAGACACCCGTTGTAGAAAACCTTTCTTTCGCGGTGTGCGAGGGTGATTATCTTTGTATAGTGGGCGAAAACGGTTCGGGCAAAAGCACACTTGTAAAAACATTGCTTGGATTAAACCCGCCGATAAGCGGTGAGATAAAACGGGGCGGCGGTATAAAGTCCACACAGATAGGCTATCTGCCGCAGCAGACGGTAGTACAAAAGGACTTTCCCGCTTCCGTTTGGGAGATAGTCCTTTCGGGCTGCCTTTCAAAAAGCGGTCTCCGTCCGTTTTATAATAAAGCCGAAAAGGAGACCGCGCGAAAAAATATAGAACGCCTCGGCATAACCGATCTTTCGGATAAATGTTACCGCGACCTTTCGGGCGGTCAGCAGCAGAGGGTTTTGCTTGCAAGAGCTTTATGTGCTGCCGATAAACTGCTGCTTCTCGATGAACCCGTTACGGGGCTTGACCCCGTAGCAACAGCCGATATGTATGCACTGATAGAGACCCTTAATAAAAGCGGCATAACAATTATAATGATCTCCCACGATACGGGAGCGGCTGTAAAATATGCAAGTCATATCCTGCACATAGCGGATGAAGTCTTTTTCGGAACAAAAGAGGAGTATCTGAAAAGCAGGCAGGGAAAAATGTTTTTAAATATGGAGGGCGGTGAATAAGTATGCTCGAAAAATTGACAAACTATCTTGAATTTCCTTTTGTGAGATATGCGATCATCGTAGGCGTACTTATTGCGCTGTGTTCGTCGCTTTTGGGCGTGACATTGGTGCTTAAACGCTTTTCGTTTATAGGTGACGGTCTTTCGCACGTTGCCTTTGGTGCTATGGCTGTCGCAAGCGTTGTGAACCTTGCAAACAAAATGATATTGGTGCTGCCGATAACCGTTATATCGGCGGTGCTTCTTTTAAGAACGGGACAAAACACAAAAATAAAGGGCGATGCCGCAATAGCGATGATCTCCGTAAGTTCACTTGCATTCGGTTATCTGCTGATGAATGTTTTTTCGACATCCGCAAATCTTTCGGGCGATGTGTGCAGCACGCTTTTCGGTTCCACATCCATACTTACGCTTCGTTCTTACGAAGTTGACCTTTGCGTTGCGCTTTCGGTCATCGTACTTTTTGTATTTGTATTTTTCTACAATAAAATATTTTCGGTAACTTTCGATGAAAACTTTGCAAAAGCAACAGGCACTGATGTGGGTCTGTATAATTTTATAATAGCGGTGATAATAGCTGTGATAATCGTGCTTGCAATGAATCTTGTGGGTTCGCTGCTTATATCGGCGCTGGTGATATTCCCCGCGCTTTCCGCAATGCGCATTTTTCGCAGCTTCAAGGCGGTAACGGTGTTTTCTGCCGTTTTGTCGGTGTTTTGTGCTCTGCTTGGTATGTTTGTTTCCATTCTTGCGGGCACACCTGTGGGCTCAACTATAGTTGCCGCCGATGCAGCCGCATTTTTTGTATGCTGTATTGCGGGGAAAGCAATGGGGAGGAATTGACATATGAAAAGGATAAGTATACTAAGTCTGTTTGCGCTTGTTTTTATGACAGGCTGCGGCGATAACACAGGCACCCGTATTTCGGGCTCGCAAAACAGTGTTGAGGATATTCTGCTTGCGGCAGCGGAGCAGACAACGGAGGCTGCCGAAGAGATAATAACGGAAGATGTTGCCGAAGAAAGCTCAAAAGCAGATACAACGGAGGATCTAA
>JAGAHK010000457.1 GCA_017627115.1 Bacillota bacterium
ATTTTATATTATTCATAAACACATCTCTTTCTGCTCACGAGTAAAACATTTATTTACAAAAATTATAGCATATAACGCATAAAACTGCAATAAATTTTCTTGAAACAACGCAAAACACAAAGAAAAATAGGTGACAGATGCCCGACCTCTGTCACCCTCATTAGAAAGCCTCTCCCGAATTGACGGAGAGGTCTTCTAAATGAGTAACCCCTCCACCACGCTGCGCGCGGTCCCCCTCCCCTGATCGCTTACGCTAAAGGGGAGGCAAGAGCCTGCGGCGCTAATTACTGATAAATAGAATAAACGTTGCATTAGCCGAGGGAGCGCAGCGACCGTGGCTCCCCTTTAGCGCAGCGATCAGGGGAGCTGGCAGCCGAAGGCTGACTGAGGGGTTTACGGCAGAGATATACTAACGTAAACAATAGTTTTTCTTTTACAAAACAAGAACTCAAAAGCAAACAAAGCATTGACTAATCGTCCGATAATTGATATACTTAATATGGGCAGGTTTGAACTGCTCATATAAAAAAGGGGGAAAATTATGTTTAAACAGGAGAAAAATCTGCTTGAAGAGCTTACGCGCGACAAAGATGTGCTGTTTTTTCTTATAGTCACACTTTTGAGCATAATGGTGCGTATTTCGGGCAGAGAAATGATAACGGGCGATTTTTACGCCTTTCTTACTTGGTATGATACGTTAAAAGCAAGCGGCGGTATTGCGGGACTTGCAAACACCACGGGCGATTACAGCGTTCTGTTTCAGACGATACTCGCCTTTCTTACCTACATTCCGATAAATGTGGTATACCTGCTGAAATTTATTTTTGCGTTTTTTGATTATCCGCTTGCACTTATGGCGGCAGCTACCGTCTGCCATATGAAAAAGCAAAAAAGGTTCGGCGCCTGCTTCAATATGGTATATGCGCTTGTGATCTTTATGCCGACAGTCATCATAAACGCAGCATTCTGGGGTCAGTGCGACTCCATATATACTTTCTTTTGTCTGCTCACACTGTTTTATCTTTATAAGGGCGGCTACAAAAGAGCCTTTCTTTTTCTCGGCATCGCCTTTGCGTTCAAGCTTCAGACGGTATTTATACTGCCCTTTGTTGTGGTATATTACATATGGAAAAAGGATTTCAGCATTCTCCACTTTGCGATCACGGGCGCAGTATTCTGGCTTTCGGGCATAATCGCCTATCTCCAGGGCAGGGGCGCAGGCGCGGCAGTGGATATGTATGCAGGTCAGGCAGCTATGTTTCCGAGAATGTGGATGAATTTCACAAGCTTCTGGATGATATTCGGCAACGATTATCAGACTTTCGGCACAGTTGCTCTCATCACCGCGCTCACCGTCTGCGGTATCGGGCTTTATGCGGTAATGTCGGGTTATAAAGATATGAAAACGGGCGAAAGCTTCCTTAACACCTGTGTGTGGTTTGCATGGGCAATGCTTCTTTTCCTGCCCGAAATGCACGAAAGATACTCTTTCATACTTGATATAATGCTTGTTATGCTTTGCTTTTTCGATACAAAGTATATCAAGTTTGCGGCACTGTCACTGTTTTTGAGCCTGCTTTCATACGGTACTTTCCTTGTGACGAGCAACTATGTTATAGGCAGCACACACGCCATGGTCTACACGGGCGCCTGGATATGGTATTCATATATGATAGTGAAAAAGGATATGCAAAACAAAAACGAGCTTGAGACCGTACTTGAGACCGTATCCGAAACAAAAAGCGAAACACTTATAGAGGCTGACGAAGAAACCGCCGAAGAAACCGAAACGGTTGAAGGACCCGAAGAAACGGCTGCTGAAAACAGCGACAAGAATTAAAAGATCACAAAGAATAGTTTAAAAAGGTGATAAAATGAAAAAAGCGATCATTTTTGCCCTGAGTGTGCTTATGTTATGCACAGCCATGACAGCCTGCAAAAAGAATACCGCCGAAGAACGGACGACACCCGAAACTCAAATACAGAGTATAGAAAACCCCGAATCTTTTGCGGAGCTGAAAAGCAATTTTGATGTACTCACAGACGACTACAACACGGTCAAAAAAGCATATGAGGACTATCCTGATGCAAATACCGAGGTAGAGACCGCACTCAAAACAGCCGCCGACCTTATCAACCATATAGGCGACGAGCCTGACAGTGAGCGTTTCAACACGCCCGAGCTTATCTCAAAAACAAACAACGATATATTGGATGTCATTTCTATTCTGGACAAGGCGGCAGCAAAGATGGATACCACTCTTGCCGATGTTGATTACGAACAGGCAAAGGAAAACTACGACCAAATGGTCGAGGAATACAACCGTCTTTCGGTAAGCGGCGGCGAGAATGTAAAAGATGCACTTATACTGCCAAAATCGCTTATTGACGAATTTGGTGAGTTAAGCCCCGAAAAATTCAATACAGATGACGAGATAAAATTATTCAATTCATCTGTAATAAACGCACTGCACGATATGGTCACTGCGGAAGAAAACAATAACGAAACAGAAAACGAAAAAGATAACAATAATAATGCAAATACGGATAAGTGAGTCTGATTTTGACCTAAGGAAACGCTGATCAAATTCAAAAAAACAAAAATAATTTTAGCCGATGGCGGCGCATTTGTAGGCGACCATGCTAATGTGAAGCCTAACAGGCTGAACATAGCAAACAGAGCCGTTAAGCAAATGCGCAAAATTATTTTTGGTATCCTTAAATCA
>JAGAHK010000039.1 GCA_017627115.1 Bacillota bacterium
AAAACAAAAATAATTTTAGCCGATGGCGGCGCATTTGTAGGCGACCATGCTAATGTGAAGCCTAACAGGCTGAACATAGCAAACAGAGCCGTTAAGCAAATGCGCAAAATTATTTTTGGTATCCTTAAATCAGCATTTCCTTAGAAAAAAATATCATATATAAAAGGAGAGAATAGTTTGTTATCAATGATATTGAGAATGTCGCTTGTTACGGCTTTGTATGTTGCGCTTACTGCCGCTTTGTGGCTTTGGGTGCATGGCAAAAAGCTGGTCATGACAAACGGCAAAAGATTGCTGATAGGTATTGTTTACGGTATTTGTGCTATCCTTTCTACACATTTCGGCGTAATCTATGATAATATGGCGCTGAATGTGCGCGATATAGCGCCGCTTGCGGCAGGTTTGTTCTTTGATCCCGTTTCGGGTATAATAGCAGGCCTTATTGGCGGTATCGAGCGTTATATCGCAGGTACGTATTTTGGAGTTGGCTCATACACAAGGATCGCGTGCAGTGTTTCCACCTGCCTTGCGGGCTTTTTATCGGCACTGTTCCGTGTCAAGATATTCAAAAGCAGAAAACCATCGCCGTTCTATTCGTTTTTTATGGGTGCGGTAATGGAAGTTTTCCATATGTATGTTGTTTTCATCACGCACAGAAATGATATGAACATGGCGTTCTATGTTGTGGATACCTGCGCTATACCTATGATAATATTCACGGGTATCGGTGTTTCCGTATCCTCAATGGTCATCTACGGTCTTACGGGCAATCTTAATGCCGCTCTGCGCAAACCCCACGAGGATGAAATGCCCATAAGCGTAAAGTTTCAGGTCTGGCTGTTTTTTTGTACGATGCTTATGTTTATAGTTACATTCTTTATGTCGTATTCCGTGCAGACAAGAACTGCGCTGCAAAATGCGGCAAATACCATGACTATAAATACGGAGGATGCAAAAAATGCATATGACTTTATAGAATCCGCCAGCAAGGGTCTGTATGAGGGTAAAAACGATCTTGAAGAAGCCATAGGCAGGCTGCACGTTGGTGAAAACGGTTCTATCTATATTGTTGACAAGCTCGGTTCCGTGCTATACGGAGCACATAGGGGCGAAAGCCTTTATAAGATAGGCATTACGGAACTGAGAGAAGATTTTGAAGAACCCATATATTTTACGCGCAATGTTTTCGGTGTGAATTCCTACTGTCGCCTCGAAAAAGTGCAGGATAAGGGTCATTCAATACTCACGGTGATGCCGCTTGACGAGGTTTACCGCAGCAGAGACATCGCGGCATACGAAACGGCTTTTGCCGACATACTGCTCTTTACACTTGTCTTTGTGCTTATATATATATTGGTGCAGAAAATAGTTGTAAACAACCTTGACAGGATAAACGATTCACTGTCAAAGATAACCAAAGGCAACCTTAACGAAGTGGTCGATGTGCGTACATCGAGCGAGTTTGCATCGCTTTCGGAGGATATAAATACAACCGTAAACGCACTTAAAGGCTATATCGAACAGGCAGAACGCCGCATGGAAGAAGAACTGGAGTTTGCGCGTGCTATCCAGGCATCGGCGCTTCCGACCAATTTCAAATTTCCGCGCACGGAGTTCGAACTTTTCGCGTCAATGGATCCCGCAAAAGAAGTCGGCGGAGATTTTTATGACTTTTTCTTTATAGATATGAACAAACTTGCCCTTGTTATAGCCGATGTTTCGGGTAAAGGCGTGCCTGCGGCGCTGTTTATGATGCGCAGCAAGACAGCTATTAAGGGTCTTGCGGAAACGGGCAAAAGTCCGAGCGATATATTTGAAAAAGCAAACGATACTCTTTGCGAGGGCAATGATGCGGATATGTTCGTAACCGCATGGATAGGCATTATCGACCTTACAACGGGAAAAATGCAGTGTGCGAACGCAGGTCACGAATATCCCGCGATCAAGCACAAAGACGGCGAGTGGGAGCTTCTTAAAGATAAGCACGGGCTTGCGCTTGCGGCTATGGAAGGTATGCCTTTTGCGGAATATGAAGTTCAGCTTGAAGAGGGCGATAAGATATTTGTATACACCGATGGTGTGCCCGAGGCTATAAACGAGGCAGAGGAGCAGTTCGGCACGGATGAGATGCTGCGTGCGCTCAATGCCGCAAAAACGATAAATATGGCAGATACACTGCCTTTTATAAGAAAGCGTGTGGCGGGTTTTGTCGGCGAGGCAGACCAGTTTGACGATATAACCATGCTTGGCTTTGAATTTAAACATAAAACGGAGGTGGAATAATATGTCAGAACTTGTTGTGGATGCAAAGACTGAAAATCTTGAACAAGTGAATGATTTTATTGCCGATAATCTTATGGGTTGTCCCATGAAGCTGCTTATGCAGATAGATCTTGTTGTTGAGGAGGTCTTTGTCAATATCGCAAACTATGCCTATAAAGATAAAGTCGGCAAGGCAAAAGTGATGTGTGAGCTTGACAAGGAGAATAATCTTTTAACTATAGTTTTTGAAGATAAAGGTGTTCCCTTTGACCCTCTTTCCAAAGAAGACCCCGATATTACCGCAGGCGCCGATGAAAGAGAAATAGGCGGTTTGGGTATTTTCCTGACAAAAAAACTGATGGACGAGGTC
>JAGAHK010000040.1 GCA_017627115.1 Bacillota bacterium
GGTGTTATAAAGTGGATAAAAAGGCTTTGTGAGTACGGTTCGTTAGAAAGGGGATATTTTATAGACCTGATGACTGCCGCGGTTATTTACGATTACGGACAAGCAACATCTCTCCCTGTCATTGACTATATCAGCGACAGTGTGACTTTTCATTCGCAGCTTTTGCTTGACTCGGGCAAAATTTGGCGTGATGTAATAAACGAGGAAATAGCAAAGTGCGAAAAAGCTGCAAAAAAGGTTTATAATTTAAGTGTTAATTTGCAGGAGGTCAGCGGTGCATCGGGCGATAGAATTACAGGCGGTGATGCAAAAGTCCAATTTTATGACCGAATCGACCGTACTTTCCGTTTATGGCTTGAGGAATTGGATGCCGAAAGTGACAAATACAAAGAATATGCCGATAAGCTTGAAGATAAGATATTTATAATAGCTCGTGATTTTGGCTACGAACTTGTGGGACAGACATCGGCGAATGCAATATTCGGCAGATATAAAAAGCCCGAAAACAATGAAAAATGTACATCATCGGCACAGGCACTCAATCTTTATATTTCTTCCATAAAGAAAATTTTTAACAAGGCAGGTGATAAAAAATGAGTGAAAACAAAAGTAAAGCGGATATGGTCTATAACTGCGTTTCGGGAAAACTGCATTACATAAACAGCATATCCGAAACGGGTCCCGGTAAGGCGATACTTGCACAGCTTCGGCGCGGTGCAGGCAAAAAGCCCGGGGAACTTCCCGAACTGTGGGGTATGATCTTTGAAAAAGTCCCCGATGAACTTCTCGGCAAAAATGAGGTATCGTATGCGGAATGGGCGATATATACCGCATTGACCTTGTATGCCGTTCATCGTCAGGGGAGTGACAGGGACGTTGATTCAAAAGAAGTATCGTTGGGACAGGCTGCTGCGGAACTTGTTCATTCCGAGGATGATATTGAGCGTATAATGCACAGAATGAATCTTGTTGTTACGGCGGTATCAAAGGACGATCTTGCATATCACACAAGAAGTCTGATACAGCTTTTAAAAAGCGAAAACATCGGGCTTGATTATGCAAGGCTGTCAAAAGAATTATATCTGTTTAACTATCCCGAAAAAGCAGAAGTCATTAAACTTCGCTGGGGACGCGATTTTTACGGAGTAATAAACAATAAAAACAAAAAAGGAGATGCAGACAATGACCAATAAAAGATTATATGTAGATTTTCATATCATTCAGACCGTTCCGCCAAGCTGTGTTAACCGTGATGATACAGGCAGACCCAAAACAGCCGTATACGGCGGTGTAAACAGAGCAAGGGTATCAAGTCAGGCATGGAAACACGCAATGAGAAGTCGTTTTTTGGATATATTTGCGGATGATCAGCTTGGTTTCAGAACAAAGTATGCGGCGGTGCTTATTGCGAAGGCAATTCAAAAACGTGATCCCTCCGTGAGTGATGAAGATGCCGAAAAACTTGCGGCTGCCGCACTTACCGATGCGGGCATAAAAGTAAATGATAAAAAGGGCAATGTTACAGGCGCACTGTTTTTTATAAGCAGTATTCAGGCAGACAGATTGGCGGAATTGAAACTTTCGGGCGAAAAAGATAAAAAAGCATACAAAGCGGCGCTGAAAGAAGCTCCGTCTATTGACCTTGCGCTTTTCGGCAGAATGGCGGCAGATGATAACGACCTTAATGTTGATGCCTGCGCACAGGTCGCACACAGCATATCCACTCATGCTATCCAAAACGAATACGACTATTTTACAGCTGTTGACGATTATTCTCAGACCGATAATGCGGGTGCCGGTCATCTGGGAACGATGGAATTCAATTCCGCTACGCTTTACAGATATGCTACGGTAAATGCTGTAGATCTTTTCAATAACATTGGTGCAGATACGGCTGATGCCGTAAAGGGTTTTGCGGATGCCTTTATCCGTTCTATGCCTACAGGTAAGCAGAATTCCTATGCAAACAAGACACTTCCCGATATGGTA
>JAGAHK010000041.1 GCA_017627115.1 Bacillota bacterium
AAGGACTTGGCATTGACGAGCATATAACCAGCCCGACATTTACTATAGTCAACGAATATAAAGCATCGGAGCCTTTTTCGCATTTTTATCATTTTGATGTCTACCGCATAAGCGATTCCGCGGAAATGTATGAAATAGGCTTTGACGAATATGTCTACGGAGACGGTGTATGCCTTATTGAATGGGCAGATCTTATAGAGGATCTTATTGATGAACTCGACCGACAAAAAGTTAAATGGATAACCATATCAAAAGACCTTGAAAAAGGCTTGGATTACAGAAAAATTGAGGTGAGATAAATGAAGATACTTGCTTTGGATTCGACAGGTCTTGTCGCTTCCGCCGCAATAGTTGACGAAAACAAAACTATTGCCGAGTTTACACTAAACTACAAAAAAACACATTCGCAGACTCTTATGCCTATGATAGAAAAAATTTGCGCAGAGACCGAACTTGACCTGAAAACACTTGATTACATAGCCTGCGCTTCGGGACCCGGTTCGTTCACGGGTCTGCGTATAGGTGCTGCGACCGCAAAAGGTCTTGCGCACGGGCTTGGAATAAAAATAATACCCGTGCCGACACTTGATGCGCTTGCATATAACCTGCCTTTCAGTGAACGGGTCATCGTGCCTATAATGGATGCACGCAGAAGTCAGGTCTATACTGCATTTTTCCAAACCGTTGACGGCAGACTTGAAAAATTAAGCGAATATATGGCAGAAGATATAAACGATGTTCTTAACAGTCTTGCGGAAATAACCGACAGTGCGGTATTTCTGGGAGACGGTGTACCCGTATTCAAAGAACGTATACTTGAATTTAACGGCGCGCATACCTTTGCGCCCGTTTGTGCAAATATGCAGCGCGCAGCCTGTGTCGGTGCGCTTGCCTTGCAGCGTGAAAACGAAGCGATGGACTGCGATAAATTCGAGATAATATATTTAAGAAAATCACAGGCTGAAAGGGAAATGGGCTTATGAGCAATATAGAAGTCAGAGAAATGACGGAAGCCGACCTTGATGCGGTAATGTATATAGAAACCGCATCTTTTGCCATACCGTGGACAAGAAAGTCAATGCAGGGCGAACTCGGAAGCCCGATGAAGCTGTATTATGTCGCACTTTTAAACGGCAAAGTTATCGGTTATGCGGGTATGTGGCATGTGGTAACGGAGGGGCATATAACAAATATCGCAGTTGACCCCGAATACAGACATATGGGCGCGGGTCATGCACTTGTTGACAAGCTTATGGAGATCGCCGAGGAAAAAAGTATGCTTGGCGTTACGCTTGAAGTGCGCAAAAGCAACGAAAATGCACTCGGGCTTTACAAAAAACACGGTTTTGTTTTAAGCGGTATACGAAAAGAATATTATGAAGACAACAAGGAAGATGCCTATATTATGTGGAGATATCTTATACCTGTTGAATTTATCGAATAAGAGGTGATTATATGACGGAAAAACTTGATTACACACGTTTAAAACGCATTTACAGTGAAAGTGAGATAGTTTTGGAAAAACCCGACGATATAGAGAGAATAATCGGTCAGGCAAAGGGTGCGGAGGCTATAAAGTTTGGTCTCTCCGTAAAAAACAAAGGCTATAATATCTATGTTTGCGGTGTTCCGGGCTGCGGCAAAACAAGTTTTGCAAAACACTTTGCGCAGCAGCAGGCAAAAAACGAGCCTGCGCCGCCCGACCTCGCCTATATATACAATTTTAAAAACCCTAAAGAGCCTGTGCTTCTCACGCTTGAAGCCGGAAAGGGCAGGGAGCTTAAAGACGATATGGAAGAACTTATACAGGTACTTTCCGTGGAGATGCCAAAAGCCTTTTCGGGCGATGAATACGAGGCTGAAAACGCCCGTGTAATGAAGAAATATCAGGAAATGCGTGATGATGCGGTAAAGGAACTTACAAAGGCTGCAAAGGATGAAGGTTTCAGCCTTAAATTCGGCAATTCGGGTGTGTATTTTCTGCCTATAGTGGACGGAAAGGCTATATCCGAGAACGAATATGACGAACTCGGGGACGAAGAAAAAGAAGAAATAGCCGAAGAATCCGAAGATATACAGAATATGGCGGCAGATACCATGCGCCTGCTGCGTTCTATAGATAAACGTGCAAAAGAAGAGGCGGAAACGCTTGATTATAATATAGCTATGCTCACAGTCGGAAGATTTATGTCCGCTGTGCTTGAAAAATACGTTGATAACGAAATTATAACCGATTATCTTCTCCGTGTAAAAGAGGATATAATATCCAATATCTCCGATTTTACTTCACAATCGGACGGCGGCGAAGATGACCAGCTCGGCGCTATGATGCCGTGGATGGCAAAACGCCCTGTTGATGAAAACTACACAAAATACAGGATAAATCTTATTACCGACAACAGCGGTGCCGAACACGCTCCTGTCATAGTTAATTTTAATCCGACCTATACAAACCTTGTCGGAGAGATCGAATATGATACCGAAAACGGCAATTTTGTCACGGATTTCACAAAAATAAAGGGCGGTCTTATCCATAAGGCAAACGGCGGCTATCTTATTTTACAGGTGACAGACCTGCTTTCAAGTCCCTTTGCATGGGAAACTCTGCGCCGTGTTCTGAAAACGGGCGAGGTCACTATTGAACCTCTGCGCGAATATCAGATTGGCGGTATCGCAGTTACGGGTATGCGCCCGCAGCCTGCAAAGGTGAATGTGAAGGTAGTACTTATCGGTACTAACTACTATATGGAACTCCTAAATGAATACGATGATGAGTTTTCAAAACTGTTCAAGATATGTGCAATGTTTGACTATGAAATGGACGGCACAAGCGAAAATATGTCCGCTATGGCAAGTTTTATAAAAAAATATGCCAATAAACACGGTGCGGAGATAGATATGCCTGCAATACTTGAAGTATTTGAGTATTCGCAGCGCCTTGCACAAAGACAGGATAAACTGACCGTGCTTTTCGGCAGGATCGGCGATCTGCTGACAGAAGCACAGGCATACTCAAACGGCAAAATTGATAAATCGGCTGTCGAAAAGGCTATTGCACAAAAAAATGAAAGAGTGGATCTGTATCAGAAAAAATATCTTTCAATGATACTTGATGACGAGATAATGATAGCTACTGAGGGTAAGCGTGTCGGTGAGATCAACGGTCTTTGCGTTATGGAGACCAACGGTCACGCTTTCGGTCTGCCTACAAAGATAACCGCCAGCACCTATATGGGCAAGGCAGGTGTTGTAAATATCGAAAAAGAGGCGGAAATGAGCGGTAATATCCATGATAAGGGTGTTCAGGTCATTACGGGTTTTCTCGGCGAAACTTTCGCACTGAATTATCCGCTGACTTTAAGCTGCCGTATCTGCTTTGAACAAAGCTATAACGGCGTAGACGGCGACAGTGCATCAAGCACCGAACTTTATGCTATAATATCATCTCTTTCGGGTGTGCCTATAGACCAGCGTTTTGCCGTAACGGGCAGTGTAAACCAAAAAGGCGTTATCCAACCTATAGGCGGCGCAACCGAAAAAATAGAGGGCTTTTTTGAAATATGCAAGCAACGCGGTTTTAAGAATAATGCCGTTATCATCCCGAAGCAGAATGTCCGCGACCTTGTGCTTAAAGACGAAGTTATAGAAGCCGTAAAGGACGGCAAATTCTCTATTTATGCAATAGAGCATATAAACGAGGGTATAGAGCTGCTTATGGGCAAAAAAGCAGGCAAAAAGAATGAAAAGGGCAATTTCCCGCGCGGCAGCGTAAACTATCTTGCAAGCAAAAAATTAAAGGATTACCATGGAAAAAGCGAAGAATGATGTAAACACAGTTTTTGAAGATGAATATCTGATTATCGTTAATAAACCCGCAGGTGTAGCATCGCAGTGCGAGGGCAGTGACGACATTGTAAGCAGGGCAAAAAAACATACAGGCAGAGATGTCTTTATTATAAACCGTCTCGATCAGCCTGTTGGCGGTCTTGTCCTGCTTGCAAAGGATAAAAACACGGCGGCTGCACTTTCCGATTTAGAGATAGAAAAGCACTATCTTACTGTAGTCTGTGGTATGCCCAAAGAAAAAGACAGACTTGAAAACTACCTGTTCCACAATAAAAGGCAAAACACTGTGAAGATAGTAAATAAAGGCATGGGCAAACTTGCTTTGCTTGAATATAAAAAAATATCGCAGAGAGGTACTTATGCTCTGCTTGATGTAAGGCTTATAACGGGCAGGCATCATCAGATAAGGGTGCAGATGACGGCAAACGGCACGCCTATTTACGGCGATACCAAATACAACCCCGAATTCAGGCATAAAAGAGGTGTTTTTCCTGCGCTTTTCAGTCACTCGCTTAAATTTATCCACCCCGTAACAAAGGAAGAAATGTATTTTGAAGCAAAACCCGATGATAAAGTTTTTGAAGTATTTTATTGATACCCTTTTTGAACTTGTTTATCCAAACAGGTGCATTATCTGTCGTGAGGTCATTGAATTTCATACCGATAAATGGCTTTGTCCCGAATGTCGTGATAAATTGGAACCTATAAGCGGCGCAAAATGCAAGATCTGCGGCGTTCCGCTTAATGTTAACGATATATGTATGTCCTGTCGGGACAGAAAGACCTATTTCAAACGAGCTTACTGTGTTTATGAATATGAGGAAGATGTCAGGACTGCCATTCATCACATCAAATTCCATACCTGTCCGCAAAATCTCGGATATTTTGCGCCCGTTGCAGCGGAGTTTGCACTTGAAAACGGTTTTGAAGGCGCAGATCTCATTGTACCCGTGCCTATGTTTCCAAGCGATAAACGCAAGCGCGGCTATAATCAAAGCGAAGTTTTTGCATATGAACTTGAAAAACAAGGTCTTGGCAAAAGACTCAATATTCTTAAAAAGATAAGAAAGACAAAACATCAGCACGACCTGACCCACGATCAAAGACTGAAAAATCTGAAAAAAGCTTTTGAAGTTACCGAGCCCGAAAAGATAAAAGGCAAAAAGATACTGCTTGTCGATGATATTTTTACAACGGGAACTACGGCGAACGAATGCAGCAAAGTATTGATGAAAGCG
>JAGAHK010000042.1 GCA_017627115.1 Bacillota bacterium
GTTCTCTCAACGGGGTTGTTGAGCAAATTGGGGTGTTTGCTTTTTTGTATCAGTTCGTTTATGTTTTCCTTGCTTAAATTCAGGTCTTTAAGTCCCGTGCGCAGGCCGAGTTTTTGTTTTAAGTCAAATATCCTGTCCGCAAAAGTGTTCACATCCGTAAATTCAAGTGCCATTATAAGTGATCGTGTGCGCGGGTCTTCTTCGTTTATTCTTGTAAAAAAATCAAGTGTAAGTCCGCAGGCTTCGCCGTGGGGTATGCCGTAAATGCTTGTCAGCGGAAAGGAACAGGCGTGTGAAGCCGTTGTTTTAGGCAGAGAAAACGCCAGTCCCGCCATAAGTGAGGCCTCGGCCATCTTCTCCCTCGCTTCTGTATCATTTCCGTTTTTATATGCCCTCGGCAAATAGTCAAAAACAAGTTTTATTGCGTGAAAAGCCATGCTGTCACAAATAGGCTGATGATTTTTGCTCCAATAACCCTCGACCGCATGACAAAGCACATCTATGCCCGAAACAGCTGTTATACGCGGCGGCAAAGAGTGCATCAAAGAGGGGTCGACAATAGCATATTCGGGATAAAAGCTGTCCGAAACAAGCGGCATTTTACTGCCCTTTTTTCGGTCGGAAATAACGGCAACATTTGTTACTTCACTTCCCGTGCCTGCTGTTGTCGGTATTGCTATTACGGAAACCTTGCCTTTTTCGGCCTTGTACTTTCTTATATCTTCAATACCCAAAGAAGCCGCTTTTGCAAGGTCGATAACGCTGCCGCCGCCAAGAGCGACAATACATTCGATTTTGCCGTCGCGCACTTCATTTGCGCATAAATTCACTTCCTCCGCATCGGGATTTGGCGAGATCTTATCAAAAATGCGGCAGTTACCGAGTTTTTTACTTAACTTATCCGCAAACCCGCTTTTTGTAAAATGCGGACTTGTAACAAGCAGAGTTTTTCTGCCGTTTACTGTTTCGGGCAGCTTATTTATGCTGTTATTGCCGAAAATTATTTTTACGGGCTGTTCGTAAAACCAGTTCATAACATTTCCTCCGCAAGCGCTTTCAGCACTTCAAAATTATGTTTGTCAAGTGTTTTCTCCCCCATCGGGTATTCACGCCCCAAAGCCTGATATTTGCTTTTTCCGTAGCTGTGGTAGGGCAAAAGTTCATATTGCACATTCGGTTTGTCCCGCAAAAATGCCGCTATATCCATAATATCCTTTGCTGTATCATTAAAATCGGGAATAACGGGTGTGCGGACTTTTTTTCTTAAATTCGGATAGTCCGCACAAAGGGCATTGAAATTCTGTATAATAAGCTCGCTGCTCTTTCCCGTATATTCCCTGTGTTTTTCAGTGTTTAAGGACTTTATGTCAAACATTATCATATCAAGATATTTTGCCGCCTCAAAAAGCACGGAATAATCGGCATGGCCGCAGGTCTCCAGCGCAGTTGACAAGCGCCTTTGCTTTGCCTTTTTCAGTATTTCCAAAAGCAAGTCGGGATGTGTCAGCGGTTCGCCGCCGCTTATGGTTATACCGCCGCCGAAAATACTGTCACGCTCGGCAATATCGAGTATTTCATCTGCCGTGTATTCCTCTCCGACTGTTTTTACAGCCTTTGACGGACAGATATTGCAGACTTCGTGGGGGCACTCGGCGGTGATCTTCGCTTTGTTCTCTTCAAACTCCACACCGTATTTTTTACAAAATCCACATTCTGTTCTGCCTATACATTTTGCGGGAGTGTACATTATCTCTTTTTCATAGCTTTGGGATTCGGGATTGCAGCACCAGCGGCATTTTAAAGGACAGCCTTTTAAAAACACGGTCGTTCTTATGCCGTCGCCGTCATGCAGGGAGTAACGCTGAATATTGAAAACAAGGCTCATACCGCTTCATGCTCCGTTCTGGAAATAAGGTCGTCCTGCAAGTCCTTTGTAAGCTCGGTAAAATATGCCGAATAGCCCGCTATGCGCACAAGCAGATTGCGGTAGTTTTCGGGGTCTTTCTGTGCGGCACGCATGGTGTCGGTGTTAAGCACATTAAACTGTATATGCCAAAGTTTCAGATCGCGCCATGCCTCTATAAATCGCACCAGTTTTTCCGTGCCCTCTTCGCCCTTTACGCAGGCAGGGCTTAATTTTACATTGATAAGTCTTCCCGCGTGTTCGCAGCAGTCAAAATTTTTAGTTGCATAATTTGAAAGCAGAACCGCAGTAGGACCGTTTATATCCGCACCCTGTGATGCACTTGAACCGTCCGAAAGCGGAGTGTTTGCAAACCTGCCGTTGGGTGTCGCACTGACAACTTTTCCGAAAGGAACGTGAGATGTAAACGGCACAAGGCGCAAGTCCATATGCACGCCCAGTTCCGCACCGTATTTTCTTGTAAATTCCTGCGCTTCGCGGTCAAGCAGCTTGCCTATGCTGTCGGTGTATTCATCGTCATTGCCGTAACTCGGGGCATTCAACAGAATTTGTCTTACTGCTTCATAGCCATTGAAATTATGTTCCAACGCCTCTTTTATCTGTGCAAGGGTCAGGGTCTTATCCTCAAAAACGGTCTTTTTTATTGCCGCAAGTGAGTCAATGACCGTAGCAAAGCCCATATATTCAAAATATCCCAGGTCAATGCCGCCCTCTATCTTTGGCTGATGTATGTCAAGATATTGCTCACGGCAAAGTTTGTGCAGGGCAGAACCCAAGGGCGAGGCAAAATGCAGGGCTCTCAACCTTATAATTTCACGCTGCTGGATAAATGCGTGCTTTATAAAATTGCGCTGCTGTTTTAAAAAGGCTTCAAGCAGGGCATCAAAAGTCTTGAATTTTGTAAATTCTCCCGTTTCAAGCCCTAAAACTTCATCGCCGTATTTAAGCATTTTGCCGTTGTATATCACCATTTCAAGGGCGGCGGCAAAGTTTATATAGGCGTTGGGGCTTGTGTAGGTGTCGCGGTTTGGCATACGGCACTCCGCACAGCCCGAAACGCTGTAGTCGTAGGCTTCTTCAAACTTTGCGCCCTTTGATAAAAGCAGCGGAACAACATCCTCGTCATTTATAAGCTTGGGGAAGCCCTCGCCCGCTTTTATCGTTTCCGCAACTTCATATAAATATCTTTTGGGGCTTCTTGTGTGAATACGCGCCGCAAGGTCGGGGTAATTGAGCGGAAATTCACGTTTTGACTTCAAAAGTATATATGTAAGTTCGTTTGTCGCATCAAGTCCCTCTTTGGTCTGTCCGCCGATAGTCACGGCCTCCCAATGTGCATAGCCCTCGTTGAATGCGCCGCCCGTATCGGAGAGATAAAGGTCGATGAACTGCGCCATTGCCACCCACATACATTCAAAAAGCTCCTGCACCTCGTCATCTGTAATTATGCCCGCTTCAATATCGTGTTTATAAAACGGGTATAAATACTGATCCATTCTGCCGTTTGAGATTATAGTGCCCGTTTTTTGCTCTATGCGTGAGAACATCTGCGTAAACCATTGCGCCTGCATAGCTTCGTAAAAAGTGCGGGGCGGGTTTTCGGGTACACGGCGGCAGGTCTCGGCTATCTTTTTAAGTTCCGCACGCCGCTTGGGGTCGCTTTCCTTTGCGGCAAGTCCGTCGGCAAGGTCCGCATGGCGGTTTGCCCAAAGTACTATCGCATCACAGGTTATTATCGTCGCTTCAAGAAAAGGTCTCTTTTCCGTATAGTCAAGCGGGCTGTACTCATCAAGCCCCGAAAGCTTTTCAAGTGCTTCTTCCTTTATGCCCTTAAAGCCCTTTTCAAGCACTATTTCATAATCGTGCACCCATTGCAAAGAAGAACGGAAAGAAGCCGTTTCATTCACGATATATCTTGATGTAAGTTCCTTGTCGGGGTTGTAAGTGAGTTTTGTTGTTTCGGGGGTAAGCGATTTTGCGAAATTTTCGTGGAAAGTCTTGCCCTGCCAGTAAGGTGCTATCTCCTCTATAACCGTCTTTCTGTCCTTATCCGCAATATCAAAGGGGGAATTTTCGCGTGTGGGCAGTTTTTCCATAGCTTCTTTAAAAATATTGCCGTCAAGTTCGGGATAGAGAATACCGTAACGCCCCTCTTTTCCGCTTCTGCCAACCAAAAGCTGATCATCGTCAATATAGACTTTTGCGTTTTTTGCATAATGATAAAGTGCCTTTGCCCAGCGCAGTTGAAGCGGCTGCCCCTCAGTCTCCTTAAAAGACTGCGTAAAATACAAGCCCCTTTCTATGTCGATAACGGGCTTGACACTTCTTATTTTCTGTAAAATACCGTAAGCACGGTTTTTGCCCTGTACTTTGATGTGATTCTTTGCTTCCGACTTTATGCGTATTTCCTGCGGTGATAATGTTTGTGACATAAATTTTCTCCTTTCAGATATTGTATGTAAACGGAATTTCCGCTTCTTTGAAAAATTCTTTGTATATATCTTCCCTTGCTTTTGCAAAAAGTGAACCTGTGCGAAGTCTTGGTGTGCCGAGGTCTGTTTTGTATATATGCTTTATCCTGCCGGGGCGGGGCGTCATAACAACAACATTTTCACCCAGATAAACAGCTTCGTCAATATCGTGGGTAACGATTAACATAGTGATTTTTTCCTTTTGCCATATCTTCAAAAGTTCTTCCTGCAAGTTTACTTTTGTTATTGCATCAAGTGCGCCGAACGGCTCGTCAAGCAGAAGTATTTTCGGCTTGTTCGCAAGTGCCCTCGCTATGGCTACACGCTGTGCCATACCGCCCGAAAGCTGTTTTGGCAGCGAGTTTTCAAAATCGGAAAGTCCTACCAGTGCAAGATATTCTTTTATTAAAGCATCGTTTTTCTTTTGCTCTTTGGGCAGGCTGAAACGTATATTTTCCTTTACCGTAAGCCACGGCAAAAGCCTGTGATCCTGAAAAACAAAACCTTTTTCACGCGAGGGTGCGGTAACTGTACTGCCGTTAACAAGCACTTCACCCGTATATTCGGTATCAAGCCCGCCTATTATCCTTAACATTGTGCTTTTGCCGCAGCCGCTGCCGCCTATTATGGATGTAAAACTTCCCTCTTTTATTTCAAGACCGATATCTTCAAGTGCCCTGACCTCGTTTTTTCCATCATTGAAAACTTTGGTAAGGTGCTTTATCTCAACTATATTTTCTACAGCCATGTTATCACCTTCTTACGCAAAAGCCTTAAAATATCATCCATTATTTTGCCGAATACACCGACCAAAAGCATACCCAGAATAACAATATCGGGGCGGGAAAGGCTGCGGCCGTTTGAAAGCATATAACCAACGCCCTTTGTTGCACCTATCATTTCCGCCGCCACAACGGACACCCACGCATTGCCCACACCAAGGCGTATTCCTGTCATTATGCTTGGCAGCGCACCGGGGATAATGATATTTTTTATAAGTTCACTTTTCGGTATCTCATAAACTTTTGCAAGCTCAAAATATTTTGGGTCAATGGTCTTTACCCCGTCAACGGTATTCAGAAAAATGGGAAATACCGCACCTATAAATATAATAAATATTTTCGACTCCTGACCTATGCCAAACCACAGTATTGCAAGGGGTATCCACGCAATAGGCGGTATGGGTTTCAAAATTTGTATAATAAGGTCTGTAAAGGTATCGAATTTCGGAAAAAGACTGATAAGCATACCTATTATCAATGCCGTGACAAGTGCCAGAAAAAATCCCTCCAGCACAAGTGAAACGCTGACACCGATATTTGTTAAAAGCTGTCCGTTTTTTGCATATTCGACCGTGGTATCAAACAGTTTTTCAAGCGAGGGCATCGTGTACGGCTTTAATTTCCCCGCACGGTCAAAACTCTCCCATATTATAAGAATGATAAGCGACAGCGCAAAGTACAAAAGCCAATAAAAAACACCTTTTTTTTGCGGCTTGTTCATATGTTCCTCCTTGTCAATGATATTCGTATTCCGCAGAAATAAATTTCTGCTACATACTCATAACCAACGGAATTGCAAGCAATTCCAAATTCAGTGGGAGCTTGAACATTGCGCCGCAAAGATAGATGCGGACAGGCTTTGCCTGGCTTTTGCGCAGCAAAAGTGCTGACCCACTGAATTTTAAGTAAGCACCCCCGCTTTAGAAGCGGGGGACTTCCTTAGTTTGTTAAAA
>JAGAHK010000007.1 GCA_017627115.1 Bacillota bacterium
GCGCCGACTGCGAGCCGCAAAGCGGCTTTATTCCTTGTACGCAGTCGTGTGCATGCCCCGCAGGGTTATAGTAAAGGACATTTTTAAATGTCGTTTACTATAAATATATATTTGTTTGGAGGATATAAATTGCATTTGATATTAAGGAGTCTGATCTATGGATAAAGAAAAGTTTACATCCGAAAACCATTCGGGTCTTTTTGATGAGAATAATGAGGATACTGCAAAAGAGACGTCGGAAAGAGCGTTTGAGGATGAAAAATATATAAAAGCCGCCGCAGCCGAAGCAAGGCTTAAAAACATAAGCTCTTTTGCAATAGGTTTTTTGTGCTGTATGCTTCTTGTAACGCTTGTGATATGCGGTCCCGCGCTGTATAAGAGCATTTTCAAACACGAGCTTGACTACAAGGCAAAACAGCTGGCAATATACAATATTATGAAAGACAATTACATAGATGATATTGATATAGACAAGATGTATGAGGGTATATATCTCGGCATGACATCTATCCCGACCGACCAATACAGCTACTATATGAGCAGCGAGGATGCAAAAAGCTACAACGAAAAAACGGACGGCAACTATGTGGGTATAGGTGTCGTTATAACGCAAAACCGCGAACTCGACGGTCTGGAGATAACAACGGTATACAAACCTTCGCCCGCCTATGATGCAGGCTTGAAAAAAGGCGATATAATAAAGGAAGTTTCGGGCGTTGAAATGACGAGCGAAAGCCTTGATGAAGCGGTCGATCTTGTACGCGGTACGGAAAATACCACGGTCGATCTTGTGGTCTACCGTCCGTCCGAGGATAGGGAGATAGAGGTAACAAGCTATCGTAAAAATGTCGAGGTAAGTACGGTTTTCGGCTTTATGCTTGAAAACAATGTCGGTTATATACAGATAACAGCTTTTGACGGCGTTACGCCCGAACAGTACAGAAACGTGCTTGAAGACCTTAAAAAACAGGGTATGCAGAAACTTGTCATTGATGTGCGCAATAACCCGGGCGGTCTGCTCGTTTCCATCTCGCAGGTTGCAGATACTCTTATACCAAAGGGCGTGCTGACCTATACCGAGGATAAGCACGGCAAAAAACAGTATGTTTACACGCAGGAGGAACATCTCGGCATACCTTTGTGTGTGCTGGTGAACGGCGGCAGCGCATCCGCATCCGAGCTTCTTACGGGTGCGGTAAAAGATACGGGCGTGGGTACGATAGTGGGCACAAAGACCTATGGCAAAGGTGTTGTGCAGACACCTTTCGAGCTGAAAGACGGCAGCATCGTCAAGCTTACCACATCGCGTTATTATACGCCCAACGGTACCTGCATAGACGGTATCGGCATTGAGCCCGATGTAGAGATAGAGGCGGCGGAGGATTTCGTTATGCCAGATTTTAATGATGAAGATGCCGTAATAGATATTGAAAAAGATGTTCAGCTTAAAAAAGCCCTGGAAGTGCTTGCAAATGGATCTTGAACCAAAACACCCGTTTTATACGGCAAACGACTATTACCGTGAATTATTCGGTGAAAAACTGATAAAGATAGCGGTTGACGGCGGTTTTACCTGCCCCAATCGTGACGGCACTCTTTCGGATAAGGGCTGCATCTTCTGTTCCGAGGGCGGCAGCGGCGATTTTGCCGCAAAACAATGCGAAAGCATAAAAGCGCAGATAGCGGAAGCAAAAGCAAAGGTGGCGGATAAATGGCAAAACGGCAGATATATGGTCTATTTTCAGGCATTTACCAATACATATGCACCTGTGGATATTCTGCGTGAAAAATATACCTCTGCGCTTGAAGCGGCAGATGCGGCGGCTCTTTCGGCTGCGACCCGTCCCGACTGCATAAATGAGGCTGTGGTCGCTTTATTTAAAGAACTTTCAAAAAAGTATTATGTGACGGTCGAACTCGGCTTGCAGACGGGCAATGAAAAAACGGCGGAATTCATAAACCGCCGCTATAAAAACTCTGTGTATGCAAATGCCGTAAAAATGCTGAACGGCGCAGGTATCGACGTTGTGACCCATATCATCTTCGGCTTGCCCGGGGAAACAAAAGAAGATATGCAAAACAGCGCCGATTTTGCCGTACAGTGCGGCACAAAGGGCATTAAACTGCAAATGCTGCATATCCTTAAAGGTACGGAACTTGGGCGCATATATAAAGAAAACCCTTTCAAAACATTTGAAAGGGATGAATATATAAGCCTTGTGACGGATATTATAGAAAGACTGCCGCAAAACATCGTTATACACC
>JAGAHK010000043.1 GCA_017627115.1 Bacillota bacterium
AAACAGCAGTTTTACCACCTCGGAGGGCTGGAATGAAAAGCTGCCTATAGATATCCAGTTTTTCGCACCGAATTCGTCATCACCGAAAATAAGCGTGGAAATAAGCAGTATTATCGCAAACGTGATATAAAAAGTTTTGAATTTGTCAAGTCTTGGCAGGCGGTCGAGCAGGGCGGGCAGTATTATTGCCGCAATAAAGCCTAAAGCGTGCCATACAAGCTGCTTATCTGCCAGCTCGGGTTTGAGTGTATAAAGGGTCACTATACCGATGTCGGAAAGGAAAAACACGCCGTTCCACAGTATGTGACTGCTGTTTGGATATATCTTCCTGCCGAGGAAGCAGCCGAAGAGAATAAACACAAGTATTGCGACTGCCTTGCCTGCCGAACCCGATATATCCGACGGGTCGTTCCAAATGAGCAGCGCAAAGGCGTTTATATGAAAAAGCACCATAGCTATGCGCTGATTTGAGAGCGCAAAAAAGTATTTTCCCGCCGTGCTTTTGTTTGTGCCTGCAATAAAGCCGTTCCACAAAAAGACAGCCATATATATCATAAACAGGTATTTTGAGATTATAATAAACACATTGAGCATTTACTGTACCCCCTTGAAAAAGTGTCCGCTTGTATACGGTATATCGGGTTTTTCGGGTATTTCACCGCCGCGCAGCAGATCGGAATAGGTTTTTGTTATCATATCTATCGTTTTGTTGTCCTCGACAGTGAAATCAAGCCTTAAAAACTCGCTGCCTATTGCGGATATGTCTTTCCATTTGTGCGCAGTGTATAAAGGCGTGCTGTTGAGTATAAATGCCGTACAGCTTTGACAATGAGTCATTATTGGCATTTCCGCACCCGTCCTGTCTTTCAGGCTGTAGCCGCTTTTTCCTCGCAGCGCACAGTATTTGCCGTTTTTCGTGCCCGTTGAGTTGCCTATCGGACACTGATGTGTACTCATAAGCACCACATGACCGTATACAAGGCTTTCTCTGCCGTTGCCCGATATAGAAGCCTGCTCGCGGCAGGTAAGCTCGGGCGATAAGGTCACATTGCCGAAAAAGTCCGCCGAGACGGGGTTAGTCACATTAAAACAATAGTCGTACATAACGGGTTTTTCGGTAAGTATGCTGTTGTAATTGCGCAAAAGCCAGCCGTCAATGCCGCTTTTTACCGCCTTTTCAACAAGGGGCGCAAGCTGCTTTGAATATTCGTTTCTCTCTATGCGCGGCAGGGCGGCATATATCTCGACACCCATATCATGCGCTTTTTTTATAAGTTTTATTATGCCCTCGCAAGTGTCGGCATTGAGTTCAATATATATCCTGTGCGGTCTATGCGGCAGGACCGCCTCCGCCATTTCGGGCTTTTCGATGAATACCGTAAGTTTCTGCGGCTTGGTAAGCGGATTTTTGCTTGGCTTAAAGTCTATATCGCCGCATTTTCGCTCAAAGCCCGATATTATCGCTTTTTCCGCAGCTTCACATGCTTCGCGGCGCAGACGGTTGAGTTCGGAAACGGGTATAAAAATGCCCTCTTCAATGTCCGTGTCCTCAAAATCAAATATAAAAGGCGTGCCGCCCGTTTTTGTGAGCTTTGAGATGATGTCATCGTCCGTCATGGGCTTTTTATCGGCTTTCTGCGGTTCGCAGCCTTCAAAGGTCAGTATCTTCTTGTCGGTGTATATATTTAATCTTACAGGTTCGCCCAAATGCGCATAAAAAGATGTTTTCAGCACCGACTGTCTTACAAGTTTCTCGCCGTAAACTTTGAGCCTGTCATTGAGTTCCTTTGAATACGAGCGGTAGACGGGCGCACCGTCTTCGCCGTAAACATTCAGCTTTATCTTATCGCCGGGGGCATACTCGGCGGAAATGCCGCTGCCCGTGTTATCGTGCTTTTTGTTCCATATCTCAATACCGTCGCCGCAGTGCAGGGCAATATCGGTCTTTATGACACAGCCGCTTTCTCCGCCCTTATTATAAGTAGAAACTACGCTGCCTATCCTTATGCCGCTACTTTTGGGTGAGGGGCTTATCATATCGCTGCCTGCATACTGTGTGTAATAGCCGTTTGAAAAGCTGCCGCCGCGGTTGAATATCTGTTTAAGGTCGTCAAGTTCGGGGCGTTTGAGCTTTTTGCCGTCAATGGCTGCTCTGTAGGCGGAAACGGTCTGCGCCACATACTCGGGGCTTTTCATCCTGCCCTCTATTTTAAAGGAGTATATGCCCGCTTTTATCAGTTTATCCGTCATCTCGACCGTGCATATGTCTTTCGGCGATATAAGGAAGCCGCGCTTTTGTACTTTTTTGTCCTTTAAAAGTGCGTATTCCATACGGCAGGGCTGTGCGCAGCGGCCGCGGTTGCCGCTTCTGCCGCCGAAAAAGCTGCTCATAAGGCAGCGTCCCGAATAGCACACGCAAAGAGCACCGTGCACAAAACATTCGGTGTCACAGTGTATATTGTCGGTTATTTCCTTTATTTCGTCAAGCATCAGCTCGCGGCTCAGCACAACACGCTCCGCACCGAAACGGTCAAAAAATATTGCGGCACCCGTGTTGTGTATGGTCATCTGCGTGCTGCAATGCAGTTCTATATCGGGGAAATACTTTTTTGCAAGCAGCAAAAAGCCCATATCCTGCACTATAAAAGCATCCGCACCCGCTTCGTACAAAAAGCGCGCAAATTCAAGCAGTTCGGACAGTTCGCCTGTTTTGTAAAGCGTGTTGAGCGTTACAAAGACTTTTACACCGCGCAGATGGCAGATGTCGATTATCTCTTTGAGTCCCTCGTTGTCGGGACTGTCGGCAAAAGCCCTTGCGCTGAAAGCTTTTCCGCCTATATAGATCGCGTCACAGCCGCTGTTTACTGCGGCAATGACGCTTTTAAGGCTGCTTGACGGCGCAAGCAGTTCTGTTTTGTTTCTCATGATTTTCTTTTCCCGATCTTTGTGCTCAAATTCTTGTAATCGTTGGAAAGACGCTCGTTCTCGTGTGTGAGCGCTTCACAGGTCTCTTTGAGCTTTGCGTTTTCGTTCTTTAATTCGATATAGTCATGGTCAAGCTCCGTTTTTTCTTTCTGGAGAGAGCTGTAGCCCTTTGAACCGAGCTGCATTTTCGCTTCAAGCGCCGAAAGCTGCTTTTCAAGCGCAGCTGCCTTTTGCTTGCTCTCTTTGAGGTTTATTGCAAGCTCGTCACGCTCCTTGTTTACGGCGTTGAGTTTTTGATTGCGCTCGGAAGATTTTGTGTTCAGTTCGTTGAGAAGTCTGTTCTTTTCGGCAAGTTTCACCGAAAGATTGTTGAGTTCCTGGTTTTTGTCGTTGTTTTTCTTTGAAAGATTGTCGGCAAGGACGGTCTTTTCGTCAAGCTGTGCGGAGATATGCTCCTTTGCGGCAATTGTGCTTTCGAGTTCCTTTTTTGTCTCTTCAAGCTTTTTATCGGCTTCTTCAAGCTTCTCCGTGAGTTCCTTGTTCTGTGCGGAAGAGTTTTGCAGCTGTGCTATAAGCTCGTCCCAGCGTTCCTTGTTTTTGTTGTCCTGTGTGCGGTAAAACTCTATCTTGTTTGTGAGAGAATCTATCTCTTTTTGCATTTCCTGCTCACGCTGTGCGCTCTCCGTACCCTCGTATTTCTCCTTTTCGGCAAAAAGATCCTCTGCGATGTTCAGCGCAAAAAGGATGGGAAAGCTGTCCTTATGTACAAGCGAACTGCCGCCCTCTGCGACTATCTCTTCAAGCTTTTTATCTATATACTGCGCAATAAGGCTTATCTGCTCCGCATTTTTGCCCTGCGCGGAAAGACGGTATTTTTTCCCTCCGATCGTAACGTCAACAAAATTCTGTTCCATAATATGTCCTCCGTGTTTCTGTGGATTGAATTGCTCATTTTTGAAAACGCCGCAAAATCTTCGATTTTACGTCGCTAAACGGGGTCGAGTTCGAAAAGCAAGCTTTCCGCCCTCTATCCCGTTTATATTATAACACAAAAT
>JAGAHK010000044.1 GCA_017627115.1 Bacillota bacterium
CTTCCTCGGATGTTTCGACAGACAGTGAAATATTTGAAAATACTTTGGTTTTGAAACTCTGAAATCAAACATTTATTTTTTATAAACAAGGAGGTTTAATATGAAAGGAAACACTATTTATCAGGTATCTACATTACAGGCTTTGGTGCTGGGATATACCCGTCCCGTTGTTACCGTTGCCGAACTGCTTGAGCATGGCGATACGTGGCTTGGAACTTTTGAGGGTGTAGGCGGCGAGATGATAGTTACAGAGGGGCATTGCTACTGCGCCGCAAACGACGGCTCGGTCAAAGAAGCTGATCCCAAAGCGGGCGTTCCCTTTGCTGCCGTGGCAAAAATCAAAGAAGCAAGAGAGATAGAATTCGATAACATAACCGATATAGAAGAGCTGAAAACAAAACTTGATATAGCTATTGAGGAAGATTTTGGCCTTAACAGTATGCATATCGTAAAAATTAACGGCAGCTTTAAAAAAGTGAGCGCAAGGTCGGAAGCCGAATATAAGTCGCACCATGTTTCGCTGAAAGAAATACTTTCAAAGTCACAGAAAGACTTTTTCTTCAATGATATCAAAGGCACTCTTGTCTGTGTTTACTATCCCGACTATATGGACGGCATAAATGCAAAAGGCTGGCATTTACACTTTGTCTCGGATGACCGCACCTGCGGAGGACACGTTTTTGATGTGTGCATAGATAAAGCAAAGGCGGAAATAAATAAAGTAAGCCGCTTGAATATACAGCTGCCCACAGAACCCGTGTTTGATACATATTCTCTCAAACAAGCTTCAAATGACGAGATCAAGGAAGTTGAACAGGGCAAATAAAAATATAAAAATACGGCTGTCAAAAGACGACAGCCGTATTTTTGTGTGTTCTATGCAGTTATTTTATCGAAACCGTTTTGCTTTCCGCATTCCATTCAACTTCTGCGCCGAGTGTTTCCGCAATAAATCTTAAAGGCACAAATATGCTGCCGTTTCTGTTTACGGCAGGACTGTCTATTTCTGTTTCCTCACCGTTTACAGTTGCTTTTTCACTGTTTTGAGTCAGCTCTATGACAGTATCATTGAGACTTATCGCCGCTTTCTTTTCTTCCGCATCCCAATCCACGGTATAGCCGAGATTTTTACTTACAAAACGTATGGGTACCATCGTTCTGCCGTTTATTATAACGGGAGCAGCGTTAAGCTGAACTTCCATGCCGTTTATTCTTGCGGAGGGACTGTCGATAACAAGAGAGATATTCTTTCTTGTATCTGTATTTGTGCTTTCGGCAATTGCTTTGCTCTCGCTGCTTTCTTCGCTGTCGGTGAGCTCCGCTTTTTTATCGTCGTTATAAGAAACCATTGCCGCGCGCGAACTTTTACCGCTCTTGCCGCTGCCCGAAGAGTATGAAACGCTGCTGCTCGTTTTGCTGCTGTTTTCCTTTTCGTTTTCTCTGTAGTAAGAAATTATTTTTTCTCCGTTAACGGTGTAGAAATCAAGAGTAGTTCTGTCATTTTTTTCGGTAACTTTGTACTTGCTGTATTTAGAACCCTCATCGGAGGTATATGCCACATAGATACCCTCTTTTTTATCATAGGAAGTATTGTATGCATAAACAAGGTAATCGCTTGCAAGCATATAGCTGCCGCTGCCTGTCATATCAAGGTAGGTCTTGCCGCTGCCGTCCTCGTTTATCTCGATATACATATCTGCGTTGGCATATTCGGGTATTGACTTGTATGCGGACATATCACAGTTCCATCTGCCCGTTATATCGCTTAACTGTGCAAGCGAGTCAGCGCTTCTTTCCGAACCGTATACCATATTTTCGGTGCAGAAAAGACCGATAACATTTTCCGTTGTTTTGTCGTCGGCAAGGTCGATGTCTCTTATGCCTGCCGCAAGCCAATAAGCGTATTTGCCGCTTAAAAGGTTAAGAAGTTCGTCATATTCGCCGCAATAGCGGAATTCTATATGATATGTGCTTGCAGGTGTATCCGGAGCAAAGGCAAAATATTTGAATTCGCCCGCATCCTCGTTGGTCGCAAATATATCAAAGGTAAAGCCGGGATAATCATTTGCGGGCGCGGTCTCAAGATAATAATATGTATGCGAGAAAACTGTGTTTCCGTTTTTATCCTTGCCGCTGATGTTTGAACCGTCAATGGTTATTGTGCTTATACCGTTTGTAAAATCACAGAAAAACTGAGTACTCTCGGGCGATGCCGAATATTTCTTTATGGCCTTCTTCACCGTAAAGCTTGCCGCCGATAGAGCGTTTCATAGCGGCAACCGTTGCTTCCGCAGCACTTTCGCCAACAATAGCCGCACAGTAGTTGTGCCATATGCTGTCATACTTGCTTTCAAACACACCGTTTGTAAAGAACTGCTGATATGTGCCCTGCAAAGCATCAAGTACTTCGTAGTTTTCGGCATCACCTATAATATCGGCTTCCTCACCGTTTATCAGCAGGGTAGATGTATTTCCGCAAGAAGCTTCGGAAAGCAGAGTATAGCCTGCAACAGTACCTATATTTTTGCCGACCGTGCAGTTTATGCTGCCCTGTGATGTACAGTCGGTTACCTTAAAGGCAGCGGGGTTCGGGAATACGGAGGTGTATGCCTCATTAAAGAAACCGCCGCCAATAACACCGCCTATACGAGCCGAATTTTCACCGAGTGTCATATTTACTTTTGCATTGCAGTACTCTATTTCTGTCTTTTTGTCGAAACCGCCTGCATAGCCCGTGATGCCGCCTGTAAGATAAGCGCCCGAACCTGTGTTTATCACAACATCGCAATCACATTTTTCTATTTTGTCACCGTCAAAGTTGCAGCCTGTAACACCGCCAAGTCCCATACAGCCGTTTCCTGCATTTATCGTTCCGCTTGCAGTTACATTGCTTATGGTGCAGACTTCAAAGCCGCCTGCTGCAATGCCCGAATTGGTGCTGTTGTCGGGCAGGACAAGTGTTACGTTTACGGCAGAACAATCCGACATTTCGCTGTCCATGCCTGCGCCTGCGATACCGCCGAGCATGCTTATGCCCATTTCGCTTTCCGTGCCGTTTACCGTGCTGTCGGTAAGATTTACGTTTTTAACGCTGCCGTCAAACAGATAGCCTATGCAGCAGCCCGACATCATACTTGCCGATACCTGTGCATTGGTGAAATTGACATTCCTTACCTCACCGCCGCTTACACAGCCAAAAAGACCAACTGTAAAGCCACCCGGCTTATTTATGGTCAGATTGCTTATTGTATGACCCGAACCATCAAATACACCCGTAAAAGCATAGTCGGGTGTGGGAGTTTCGGCTTCTTCGCCCGTGCTTCCGAGCGGTACAAAAGTTCCTATAGGCTCAAAGTTATCATATCCCGACATATCTATATCCGCAGTAAGGATATAGTTTGCGGACATATCATTGCGTATTTCGTTAAGCTGCTCCGCAGTTGATATGCGATAGGGGTCTTCAAGCGTTCCGCTGCCGCCGTCAAATGCAAAAAACATCAACTTTAAAAACGTCTTCCGCATTTTCTTCATTTAATACGGATAATACTGATAAGTCCGTCTCCGCTTCTTCTGCAACGGTCTGCGGGTTTATCACCGCGGCGTCCTCGGCATATGCGCAAAAAGAATTTGCGAAAACAGAGGATATTATTGCAGCAAAAGCAATACTTCTTTTAAATTTCATTCTGATACCTCTTTTCATTTATTTGTGTTAGTTATTACTAACTAACACAAATCGAATTATAACACCTTATTTTTATTTTGTCAATATATTTTAGAATATTAATTATAGTAAACGCCCAAAGTCCAAGTAATTTTGTCTTTTACTATAAAAAGCTGCATCAGATAAAAAACTGTCAAAAGTGATAACAGTAAATGATTTTTGCAAGTTGAATATATA
>JAGAHK010000045.1 GCA_017627115.1 Bacillota bacterium
CTGTAGGTTCGTTGATGATGCGCTTTACATCAAGACCTGCGATCTTGCCTGCATCCTTTGTTGCCTGACGCTGGCTGTCTGTAAAGTAGGCGGGAACTGTGATAACAGCTTCTGTTACGTTCTCGCCGAGATAGCTTTCCGCATCCTTCTTTAATTTCTGAAGTATCATAGCGGAGATCTCCTGTGGTGAGTACTTCTTGTCGTCATAGCTGAACTTGTAGTCCTCGCCCATATGTCTCTTGATAGAGATAACAGTACCTTCTACGTTTGTTACTGCCTGGCGCTTTGCTGTTTCACCGACAAGACGCTCGCCTGTTTTTGTGAAGCCCACAATAGACGGAGTTGTTCTTTCGCCCTCTACGTTAGTGATAACAACGGGCTGACCGCCTTCCATAACTGCTACACATGAATTTGTTGTACCTAAGTCTATACCTATTATTTTTCCCATGATATTTGCTCCTTTCATTTAAAAAATAATTCAAAGCAAAATTTTTCGGGTTTTTAAAATTTTGCACACTTCAGCTTTTTAAATGTGCCCCGATTTTCACTTTGTAATTAATTTGCTACTTTTACCATGCTCGGTCTGATTATCTTATCGCCAAGCTTATAACCTTTCTGGAGGACTTCCACTACCACATTGTCATCGCAGCTCTCGTCTTCGATATGTGCCACGGCAAAGTGGATATTCGGGTCAAAGGGCTGACCCTCGGCTTCTATTTCCGAAACGCCCAATGAATTAAGTATCTCCAGGAATTGTTTAAGTATCATTTCAGTGCCTTTATAAATACTGCTTTCCTTGTCCTCCGCCATATTGACAGCCCTTTCAAAGTTGTCTATAACGGGAAGGAGTTTTTCTACAGTATCTCTTACACCGTTTGAGTACATTGCCGATTTTTCGGCTGTTGTACGCTTTCTGTAATTATCAAACTCTGCCACCTGGCGAAGATATTTGTCATATGTTTCTTTGAGTGCCTGTTCGCTTTTTTCAAGCTTTTGTTCAAGGCTGTCCTCTTTCGGAACATCAACGACTTCTTCGTCATTGTTTATTTCTTTGGTCTCTTCCGCAGTTTCTTCTGCGGTTTCGGCAGCGTTTTCAAGCTCCTGTTCAAGCTCGTTTTTTATTTCATTATCTGCCTTTTCGTTTTCTATCTTTTCATTATTATCATTATCCATTTTATCCTCCGCTGTCTTCATTTTTATTATCACCCTTTGAAAGGGTCTTTATTACATTGTCAAGATTTTTTATTATTGCGTTGAGCACCGACACCGTCTGGCTGTAATTCATCCTTGTGGGACCGATGACGCCTATGGTGCCGTAGCTGTCATTGCCGTAGTGATAATCGGCGCGGACTATGCTGCAGTCCTGCAATTCTTTCATATTGTTTTCGCCGCCTATCATAATGCGGACATCATCGTCATGACTGCCGTCCTTGTCGAACAGGGTTATCAGCATATCCTTTTTTTCAAGTGCCCGAAAAACGTTTTTTGCCTTTTCCACATTGCTGAATTCGGGGAAACCGAGGATATTGTCAACGCCGCTTGTATAAAACTGTACATTGTCATTTTGTCTTACCGCCGTAAGGATCGCTTTAAGAAGCTTTGTCACAAGTTCCTTTTCCTCCGGAAAGCTCTGCAGCATTGTGCCTGCTATGCTTTCCATATCCCGAAGTGAATAACTCTTTATAGCTTTATTCATTGCATCCGATATAAGGTTGAGTTTATCGGTTTCGGGCATCTGCTGAACACGGATAACATAGTTTTTGACAGCTTTGTTTTCAGTGACAATGACTGCCGCTGCCGAAACACTGTCTATAGGAACAAGCTGTACGTGCCTTATATTCAGCTTTGGGCTTTTAGGCTCGGTCACAACTATCGTATAGTTTGTGAGCGCCGCTATCGCCTTTGCCGTCTGTTGCATAAGATAGTCTATCTGACCGACATTGTTTTCAACAACATCATGCAGAAGGTCAGCTTCTTCCTGTGTAAGCTCACGCGACTGCATCATCTTATCCACATAGAGGCGATAGCCCCGATCCGACGGAATACGTCCTGCCGAAGTGTGCGGCTGAACTATCAGCCCAAGTTCTTCAAGATCGCTCATATCGTTGCGGATAGTTGCACTTGATACACCAAGATCATACTTTTTGGCAATTGTACGTGAACCGATAGGCTCTGCCGTTTGGATATAATCGTTGATGATAGCTTCAAGTATTTTAAATTTTCTGTCATTCAGATCCATGCAATCACCTCTTTTTTCAGAAGGTTTTTACGCCTTTTATAAGAGAACTTACATATTATTGTTTTTATTTTATTGTTAGCACTCATTCGGTGTGAGTGCTAACCCTTGAATATAAGATACCACTTATTCCGTTCTTTGTCAAGGGTTTTTTACAAATTTTTTAAAAAACTTGTAAA
>JAGAHK010000046.1 GCA_017627115.1 Bacillota bacterium
AATGACAAAGGGCGAATTATCCACAACAACGGCTATCCTGCCTTCTATAAGCTCTGCAGCAGCCTTATCGGGGCGTTCGGTCAGCTGCACCTGCGGAAACGGCGAGAGACTGCGTTCCTGTATATACTGTTCTATATAGCCGCTGTCGAGTATGCTGTCGGAATCAATGCTTTTCAAACGATGCAGCAGTTCGTTAACGATTTTTTGGTCGGCTGTGCCTTCAATATACATAACTGCGGTGTCGGTCTGTGTTTTTCTGCCCGTTTTCAGCTGTATACATTTAAGCGCACTGTCACGTATTCTGCGGCGTATAAGCACCGTGTTGGTACGTATGGACTCCGAGAACGAATCCTGCGGCCCCTGTACCACAACTTCTGTTTCGGGTTTGTTTACGCCGCGGCTCGGCACCGATTTTGAAGATATGACAACGGCGCGGTCATACCCGTTTGCCAGAAGCAGGGTGTTGCCTGATAATATGCCGTTTATGCCTTCGTCAAGACTGCGCTCTTCAGTGTAATCGGCAGTCATCAGCGCGGAGTGCATAAAATCCGAAACACCGTTTTCACCGCTTCCGTTTAAATAAACATCAACCATTAGCCCGTGTATAACATTGCTTTCGATAAGCTCGCGTTTAACAAGATCGTCAAAATAGGCTATGTAAAAACTATAAGCCTTTTCACCGCGCGAAACAAAAGCTTTTGTGACTAAATCGCCGCAGTCTTTGAACTTTTCATTGAGATATGAGATATTGTCGGTAAGCTCCCTGCTCACATACATAAAAAATCACCCTGTATTGGTATTTGCCAAAACAGGGTGAAATATACATATATTATCTGATTTTTGCTTTAATTGCCATACCTCGTTTTTTCATACGGTGCCACAAGCTCCGAAATATCTTCTTTTCCTTCAAGCTTTGTTTTTATCTCCGCGGGAGTATCGGAAAAGAGCAGACGGTGCTTTTTAAAATGCTTGTTGACTTTTTTGTAGAATTTTTTGCGTGTCGGGTCGTTTGGCGCTTTGCTTTTGCGCTTCCTCGGCGCAGGACGCAGTGCGGTAACTTCTGATGTCTCGTCCAGAAAATGCAGCCGTGTGTTTTTTGTTCTGTAAAAACCGTGATAAAGCCGCAGGAAAAACAGCACTGCAAGCAGTATCAGAAACATCAGCACTATGATATTCACAACATAAACACTCATCATTTCAAGCTTCTGCATCCATAAGGGCATAGGCGGAACGTCAAGGTCTATCTGCTCTTCGGGCGCCATATATTTATTGGCGAATTCAATATCGCCTTTTTTTAATGTAAAAAGGGATATTATAAAACGTATTACAGCCGTTATCGCCCTGCCGAGCACTGCCGCTATCCTGCCGAACGGCATAAGATGAAAGCAGCCCAGCACAATGAAAAAACCGATAAAATACACGGCAAGATATTTGTTAACGAAGTTTGTTATCTGTTTTGTGGACTGCAAAGAGTTTGCAGATGCAAATTCAAGCTCGCGGTTTATGCCGCTCAGATGTATGTAAAGCATTGCCAGAAGCAGAACACACATTGCCTGTGCATGGAAAAAACCGCACATAAAGCCTATATGCAGATACTCTGACGAAAAATACAGTACCGTGAGAAAAATAAGCGGAAAACAAAGTCTTTCAAAGGTTATCGTAAGTCTGTCCTCCGTATTTGTGCGCATTTTGACCGTATGTGAACATAAAAGAGCGATAAAAAGAAAGCTTAAAACGGGATGCGGCATCAGAAGCGCGGCACCGCATGAAAGCCAGGTCAGCACAAGAAAGGGCATGAACTTCGGCACAAAAAAGCGCAGAAACAGATGGTAGGGCAGCACAGCCAAAAGCAAAAGCAGAATAAGCGGCTGCCTTAACGTATTTGTAAACAGTGCCAGAACAAAGGCAAAGGGTATGAGTATATTGTTGAAATAAAAAAGGTCTTCCGCAAGCAATTCAAATATCTGACGCGGTTTCATATCCTCACTTCCTTTTTTGCATTTCGTTTTTTTGTTTTTCAGTATTTCAGTATATCCGCAGGCACGGGCACAAGTTCCGCCTCATCCGCAGGCGGTGTACTTACTGCCATATCAAACTGCATAACGGGGAAAAACCATTTTATGTAGCTGCGGTTTTCGCGCAGGGCATTGAAAAGTGTGATTATCGGGTAATCAACGGTTGGCGAGATAAACACTGTTATACAGTCCTCAAAAGAATTTGGCATAAGTATTTCGGGTACTTCGGTGTGTTCGTAGTCCGTTCTTGCAAGCCCCTCAAATATTTCCTGCAAATGACCGCTGCCTATGCCTTCACCTGTATCGGTCACAGTGCCGTATGCACCGTCAAGCCCGTTTGAACGCAGCATCACGGAATAACCGTCCGATATATAATGCTCCGCAAGTGCGGCTGCAAGCGAGATAGAGTATTCAAAACGCTCTTCCTCGTAACGCTGTTTTAAAAGCTTCATACAAAGCACTATTTCTATCCTGCCTTTTACGGTGGGATCATGTGTGTTTGTCATCAGCTCACCCATGCGTGCAGACGCCTTGAAGTTTATATCACGCAGGCTGTCATTTGGCATATATTCACGTATGCCCGCAAATTCAAAGGGATCGGGGTTTATAAAACCTCGGCTCGATGCTATGCCGTCAAGCTGCATAAGCGTTTCGTCTATGCTTTCAAGCGCCGCAAGCTTTGGATAAACGGTCAGCGCACAGTGCGTGTCAAAGCTTTTGCTGTGCTTGCCGTTGAAAAGTATGCTCGTGCCAACTACGTCAAAGGATCTCAACGGATAATAACCTCTTTTGCCTGCCGTAAAAGTCAGCCTGCGCTGTATCTTCTGCCAGCCCATTATGCAGAACAGGGCATTATAGTAAACATGGTCACCTTTGGGTTTTTCGGCACCGTCAAATTTAAGAGCGGAGCTTATGTGCATTTTTACCCAAAGCCAGGGCAGCGGTATCAGCTTTTTGTTCAGCAGCGTTATCTCCAGCACGCTTTTGTCACCGCCGAATGTGGTGTCGGGGGTAATGGATATTTGGGCTTCAAGGCCTTTATGCCAGAAACGGCGGTATAATTCACCCTCCGTAAGATAAAGTATAAAGCCTGTAAGCATGATAATAACTATCTCCAAAACCGCACCTCCTTTGCTGCATTTTTGTATATACCGTATTTTGATTATAGCACAAAACACAGGTTTTGTCTATTGTTTAACCTGATAAAAATCTCTTGCAGATAACAGGAAAATGCGAAAATCTTATTGTCATCTTGATTTTAAATATTTATTGTGATATAATAAGTCAGAGCTAACTAACAATGTTTAAAAATCACGGGGAAGTGCGGTGTGTGCTATGGCTTCATCTTTACAAAAAAATATCGGCAGGATCGCCTCGCTTGCACTTTCTTTGGGTGTTTTGGTGCTTGCCGCAAATGTCTCAAACGGAAATATCTCGTTTAAAAAAGGTCCCGATGCAATTGCGAGTGCAACTGTGAAAAATAAGGGCGAAACTGCTTCGTTGTCGGGAGTCTCCGGCAATTTTGTCATATTGATAAACAAGAAAAACTCGCCTGCGGATACTTTGGATTACTTTACGGGTAAAACAGACCACTCCAATGCAAAATACAGCTGTCATGTACCGAAAAATGACGAAAAGGCAAAAGAACTCGCATATAAAATGTGTGATGATGTTTATGAGGGTGATGCGCTTATATTGCTTTCCAAAGCGGAATACGGGGATTTTGATATACTGATATTATCAAAAAAGACGGCGGATATATATACCGCAAAAAGCCTTTACGATAAGGCTGATGTAAGTGTGGTGGAATTAAAAGGAGAATGAGATGCGTAAATTCAATGCAGTTTTAAGCGCTGTTATTTTGGTGCTTTTTATCATACACGGTGTTTTGGGTGCAATGGCGCTTTTGGGCATAGGCCATGTGAATTTCAGGTGGGTCGCATGGCTTATGGTCGGTCTTATTGCGGTACATACCGTTATAGGTACCGTACTTACCGTACAGACCCTTATCAATATCAAAAAAACGGGTGCGCCGTATTTTAAGGAAAACTCACTTTTCTGGGCAAGACGGATAAGCGGCTTTGCAATAATGTTTTTTATTTTTTTGCATATCAGCGCGTTCAGCTATACAACTTACGGTGTTTACAGGCTGAAATACTTTGGCATGGCAAAGCTTGCGGCACAGCTGCTTCTGCTTTTGAGCATCGCAGTGCATGTAATAAGCAATATCAAGCCCGTGCTTATTGCCTTCGGCATAAAAAAGATAAAGCCGCGTGCAGGTGATATACTGCTGTTTCTGTCGGTCATGCTGCTGTTTATGGCGGCTGCTTTTATTATTTACTTTATAAGGTGGAATTCTTTATGATAAATATTATAGGTGCAGGTCTTGCAGGGCTGTCCGCCGCTATATCGTGCGCAAAAAGCGGAAGACGATGCCGCCTTATATCGAAACAGCCCTCGGAACGCGCGCAGTCTGTTCTTGCGGAGGGCGGTATAAATGCGGCGCTCGATACAATGGGTGAGAATGATACCGTAAAAGAGCATTTTGAGGATACCATGCGCGGCGGTGTTTATCTTGCCGACCCCAATGCGGTCGCGGCGCTTACCGAAAACGCACCCGATATAATCAATTGGCTTCTCGGACTCGGTGCAGGCTTCAATATAAAAGATGATAAGGCGCTTTTGCGTAATTTCGGCGGTCAGAAGAAAAAACGCACGGCTTTTGCAAAAAGCAGTACGGGTAAAATAATCATGACCGCACTTATAGACGAGGCGAGAAAATACGAAGTATCTGGGCTGATACAGCGCTTTTCGCATCACGAACTCAAGGATATAGTTGTTGACGGCGATACCTGTCTCGGTGTTGTTATAGAGGACAGCTACACGGGGGGAAAAATAAAATGCAGCGGTGATGTCATACTTGCCTGCGGCGGTCTGAACGGTTTTTTTGAGGGCAGAACAACGGGTACAACGCAAAATGACGGCTCTGCTGCGGCGCTTGCCTTTTCAAAAGGCGTCGAGTTTGCCAACCTTGAATTTATACAGTTTCACCCGACAACTATCGGCATATCGGGGAAACGCTGTCTTATAAGCGAAGCCGCACGCGGTGAGGGCGGCAGGCTTTTTGCAAGTCTGAACGGTGAAAAGCGGTATTTTATGGAAGAAAAATATCCCGAACTCGGCAATCTTATGCCGCGTGATGTGGTCAGCCGTGAAAGTTATGAAATAAGCAGACGCGCCGACTGCAATGGCGTTTTCCTCGATATGACAGGGCTTTCGCAAAGTGTATGGCAGGGCAAACTGTCGGATCTTCGCAGTGAATGTATATATTATCTCGGTCTTGATCCCGCAAAGGAGAGCATACCCGTTGAGCCCGGTATACATTATTTTATGGGCGGTATAAATGTGGATATAAACCACAGGACAAATATAAAGGGGCTTTATGCCGCAGGAGAGTGTGCGGCGCAGTATCACGGCGCAAACAGGCTCGGCGGCAATTCCATGCTCGGTGCGCTTTACGGCGGCAGAACGGCGGCTGAAAATGCAGAGGATAGGGAAATTGAATTTGATATGCCGCAAAGCTTTGAAAATGTAACGCTTTCGCCTGATATCGAGGAGGAGTTTGAGAAGATACTCTATGAAGGTCTTGGCATAGCAAGGGATGAAAAAAGCCTTGAAAATGCGCTTGAAAAGCTTGATAAGCTCAATAAGAACGCAAGGACGCAGCTTGGCAGGGCTATGCTTGTGTCTGCACTTGACAGACGCGAAAGCAGGGGCGCACATTACAGGAGTGACTATTCCGAAAAAGACGAAAACTTCCGCAAAACAAGCATTTCAAGGCTTAAAAACGGCAGTCTTGAAACGGAGTACCGCGATATACCCGAAAGGAGCGGCAATGAAAGTCAGATTTGATATTTTAAGACGTAAAAATGCGGCTTCAAAGCCTTATATGCAGTCTTTTGAATATGAGTACGAAAACGGCGGCATGACGGTCGCTGCGGTATTGAACGAGCTGAACAGGCGAGAACCGCTCAAAGACATAAACGGCGAAGATGCCGATTTGATACGTTGGGAATGCAGCTGTATGCAGAAAAAATGCGGTGCCTGTGCAATGCTGATAAACGGCAGACCACGGCTTGCCTGTGATGCAAAACTGTCTGAGTACGGCGATGCGATAAGGCTTGAGCCGTTCAGAAAATTCCCTGTTGTGGCGGATCTTATCTGTGACAGAACGGTGATATTTGAAAACCTTAAGTTCATTGGAGCGTGGTTTGAGAAAAATGCCGAGATCGGTGAAAATCGCGCCGCGCTTGCTCATGAGAGTTCACGCTGCTTACAGTGCGGCTGCTGTCTTGAAGTTTGCCCGAATTTCTCGGCAGATACAAAGTTCAAGGGCATGGCGGCTGCCGTACCCCTTTCAAGGCTTTTGGCGCAGGTATCGGAGGACGAGAAAAAACGTATTTTCAAGGCATATTCAAAATATTTTTATTCGGGCTGCGGCAAATCGCTTGCGTGCAGGAATATATGCCCCGCAGGCATAGATGCGGAGATGCTTATGGTAAACTCAAATGCTGCGGCGATATGGAAAAGAAAGAGAAAAAAGTGATGGTGAGTATATGTTTGTATTAGACAGGAACGATCATGAACCGCTTTACATTCAGATATACGAGCAGATAAAACGCGATATAACCGAGGGCAGGCTCGCAAAGGGCGAAAAACTCACTTCGGGCAGACTGCTTGCGGAAAATATAGGCGTGAGCAGGAATACTGTCGATCTTGCTTATGAAAAGCTTGTCAGCGAAGGCCTTGTTGTAAACCGTGCGCGCAGGGGTTATTTTGTTGATGATATATCACAGCGCACAAGCGTTTCAAGACAGGAGGCGCGTCCGCATATGCCTGCATATGATATGCGCCGCTTTACGTGCTGTGCAGGCAGATTTCCTATAGTGAAATGGCGGCAGTATGCCGCAAAAGCCATGACGGAATGTATAGGTGAGGCAGATGCCGCAGACGGTTTCGGTGATACAGTTTTAAAAACAGAGATAAGTCGTTTTTTGTACAAATACCGCAAAATAAAATGCCGTGCGGAGGATATAGTCATATTGAACGGTATTGAAAGCTGTCTCGGGGTGCTTTTTGCCGTGACTTCCAAAACTGCGGGAATTTCCGTGCCTGACGGGAATGAGACTGTTTGCGATATAGCGGAGCTTTGCGGCATAAATATCAAAAATAACGGGCTTTCAAAGGGTGACTGTATCTATATCGAACCTTTTGCACAAAATGATCCGATGCCGATAGAAGTACGCAGACAGACTGTGCATGATGCCGCAGAAAAAAGACTGTACATAATTGAGAATGACAGGGGCTTTTTGTTTTCGGAAAACTGTATGCAGCTGCCTGCTTTGCGTGCTTTCGGCGAAAATGTTATTTATCTTGGCAGTTTTGCGGATTTTGTTTTTCCTGCTTCGGGCATTGCGTTTATGGTGCTGCCGCCTGCGATAAAGGCGGAGTTTGAAAAACTAATACATTGTTTTTCGGGTGCTGATACTATCACCTGCCGCACGCTTGCACATTTTATGCGTGACCGTAATTGGGAGCTTTATCTCTACCGTCTTGCGGCGGAGGAACGGGAAAAACTTGCCATAATGCGAAGAGCCTGTATGGAGAACTTTGGCAGGGCGGATAGGGTGAACACGGCAGAGGGCAGCGTGATTATAGAAAAAACGGCTGCGGAGGATATAAAGCGCCGTGCGGAAGCCGCCGACATATTTATCGAAACAAAGGAAGACTGCGTTATACTTTGCGTAAGGGGTCTTAAAAAGGCAAATATTGAATATGCGGTAAGGCTTTTGCATGAATGTGCGGTAAACAATTGAATAACAATTGAATAACAATTGAATAAAAATATAGCGATAATGGTGCCATATATGCTGGCACCATTATTTTTTTTTATTCTGGTACTTTACTTGGCGATTAGTCTGTGCTAACATAATTGATGATTTAGGATAAGTTAGAAATAACTAATCTTGAATACACGATACATTCCAATACATTTTGGAGGCGCAATATGAAAATACCAAATAATTTTATGCGTTTGTTTGCAGCTGTGCTGGCTGTGCTTATGCTTGCTGTGGCAATGACTGCGGATGCTTTTGCGGCATGGGGTCAGAGCGAGGGTACGTATGCCAACTGGACGGAGCTTGCAAACAAAATGGAGGAAGTGTTGGAGGGTGTTAAGCAGTATTATGCAGACGGTGATCTTGATACCGCTTACGACCAGATGAACCGCACTTACTATAATTTTTATGAGGTGGAGGGCTTTGAAAAAAGTGCAAAATCCTACATAAAAAGTTCAAGAAAAACAGAAGTCGAGCTTCAGTTCACACAATGCAAATCAAGCATCAAAAAAGACGAGGGTCAGGAGAAGGTCAATGCAAATGTTGACGGACTTATCGCCATGCTCAAAGAAGATGCGGCTATACTTGATGTAAAGTTTGGCTACAGTGACGGTAGTGCGGCGGATTCCGACAGTTCCGCGGATAGTGCGGATGCACAAAGCAATACCGCTTCAACATCAACAGGCGGCAGCCTCGGCAGCGGCGCAAGTGCGGCAGTCACATTCTTCGGCTGTTTCGGCATCATCCTGCGCGAGGGTTTTGAAGCTATCCTCGTTGTGGGTGCAATAATAGCTTACCTTGTGAAATCGGGCAATAAGGATAAACTTAAAGCGGTTTATCTCGGCTCGATACTTGCGATCTTCGCAAGCTTTGCGGCAGCGCTGCTGTTAAGCGCTTTAAAGCTTGCAAACACGGCAAATCAGGAGATAATCGAGGGTGTTACCGCTCTTATCGCTGTTCTGGTGCTGTTCTATGTCAGCAATTGGATGGTATCGAAGGCGGAGGCGGAAGTCTGGTCAAAGTATATTGAAGGTCAGGTCTCCACATCCGTTGAAAAGGGCAGTTTGTTCACACTCGGTTTTACGGCTTTCCTTGCGGTGTTCCGTGAGGGTGCGGAAGTCATACTCTTCTATCAGCCGATGATCGCCGAAGGCAATGCGGCGATGGTATGGGCAGGCTTTTTATCGGGCTGTGTGATACTTGTGTTGGTTTACCTTGCAATACGTTATCTTAGCGTAAAGCTTCCTATAAAGCCTTTCTTCCTGGGAACGAGTATACTGATGTTTATAATGAGCATATCATTCCTCGGCTCGGGCATAAGAGAGCTTATGGAGGGTGATGTTATTATGATGACATCTCCCGCTTGGCTTGCGGCTATCATACCGACAAACGATGTACTCGATGTTCTCGGCATCTACCCTTGTCTTGAAACATTGATACCGCAGCTGATACTGCTTACGCTTACACTGCTTATTTTTGTAATGACAAAGTGGAAGCGAAACAGCAGGGTAGAGGCAGGCATTATCGCCATACTTTTCGGCGGTATAGGTCTCCACAAATTCTATGTAGGCAAATACGGCAGGGGTATGATATATGCGGTTTTCTGCATTACATTCATCCCGGCTGTTCTCGGCATAGCAGAGGGTATACATTTCCTTTGTATGTCGGACGAGGAGTTCAAAAAGGAACTTGCCGTATAAAAAAATAAAAACATAATGCCGCAAAAGTTTTGCGGTAAGATTTCAAGGAGGAAACACTATCATGAAATTCAAAAAGTTCGCTGCACTTGCAGCAGCAACAGTTATGGCAGCTTCGGCTTTTACAGGCTGCGGTTCGACACAGTCACAGACATCAGAGCCTGCTCCTGCGGCAGAAGCTCCTACAGAAGCACAGGCAGCTGATGCTGAAGTGGCACCGGGCGATGCAGGTTTCACAGAAGTACCTATCGGTGAAGAACAGGAGAGCGCAGATGCTCATATCAATGTTGCAGCTGTTTATTTCCAGGCTGTAGATATGCTTCCCGCAGACCAGATGCCTGCTTCCGAAGCAGATATCCATCTTGAAGCGGATATCTCCACTATCGACGACTACTATGGTTTCGGTCTTGGTGCATGGGTACCTTACCTTACAGTTGATTACGATGTAAAGGATGCAAGCGGCGCAAGCGTTGCAAACGGCACATTCATGCCTATGAACGCTGATGACGGCCCTCACTACGGCGACAATATCAAGATGCCCGGTGAAGGTGCATACACACTTGAACTTACTATCCACAGCCCTGCAGAGAACGGTTACCTTCTTCACTCCGATTCCGAAACAGGTGTTGAGGCAGGTAAGGACGGTACAGGCTTATGGAGCGATCCCGTTGTGCTTACATATGATTGGGACTATGTTCCGTTAGCTAAATAATATCGGCTGTATTTTTCCCTTTATTTATGCGTCGTTTTCGGTCCGCTTTTTGCGGACTTGAGGCGGCGCAATTCTGCGTTTCGGGAATTTGACAAATCTATCATCTATCCAAACTTAATTAAAGGAGCTGCGATATGTTAAAATATCTTATCCAGATCACGCAGGATCTATTTGTGCCTGCGATTCTTCTGGCTCTTATGTACGCTTATATCCCGTTTGTGGGCAAAAAAGGACGCTTTGCTCTCAATATAGGCACAGGTGTCACTCTTGTCTTTGCGATCGTTATGGCGTACCTCAAACAAACCACAAACAAGATAAATATTGAGGCATGGAATGTGCGGTATATAAGCATTGCGCTTATCGCTCTTGTTCTTTTCCTCGTTTTTTCATCTTCTTTGATGCGAAAATTGACGAAAAAAGCAGGCGTAGGGCTCGCATATATCTCTGCGGCAGTGCTTGTGCTTGCGGTGTTTATGGAAGTTCTGCCTACTGTTATGCTGTATCCGTGGGGCTTTATACAGGCCGATGAAAGTGTTTTCTCCACCGATTTTATATTCAAAAGCATCGGCTTTATTTTTGGGCTTGCGATAATGACAGTTGCGGGACTTGCCGTTTACCGCGGGGCCTGTGCATCGGGCGAAAAGGTGTGTACTGCAGTGCTCAAAGCTGCGCTTATTGCCAATGCCACAAGACAGCTTGGACGTATTTTGTCCCTTTTGAAACTGCGTGTAAGGTCGGGTTTTATAAAAGGACCTGCTGCCGTGACTATCACAAACATCACAGGCACAAAGTTTGCAAGGGCAGATACACAGTTTG
>JAGAHK010000047.1 GCA_017627115.1 Bacillota bacterium
ATCTGATAAGTGAGATATTCAAAACGTACGGTGAGCGTGTGGGTTCCCGTTTTGCGCAGTATTACAGGCTTTTCAGACTTTATGGCGAAGATATAAGGCTTAAATAAGCATAAAAACCAAATTTCCCTTTGTGCGATATGTATATTTTGCCAATTAAAAATTGTTTAATTTTTACATAATTTTAATTTATGGTTGAATATATTATTAAAATAGTGTATAATATAAGCAATAATATTATTTGGGATGTTGTGACGCCCAAAACAGGATCGAGGGGATTTATGTGATTGAAGCTGTCAGCTGCGGCGGTGTTGTGATCCATAAAGGCAAGGTTCTGTTGCTTTATAAAAACCAGAACGGCAGATATATGGGCTGGGTAATGCCAAAAGGTACGGTCGAAAGCGGCGAGACCTTTAAAGAAACAGCCTTGAGGGAGGTTAAAGAGGAAACGGATGTTGATGCCGAAATAGTGAAATATATCGGTAAAACGCAGTATACATTCAGGGGTAATAACGATATAGTGAACAAAACGGTCCACTGGTATCTTATGACTTCGGACTCCTATTATTGTAAACCACAGGCGGAAGAATTTTTCGCCGATGCAGGTTATTATAAGCAGCATGAGGCATACTATCTGCTTAAATTTCATGATGAAAAGCAGATGATGCGCCGCGCCTATGCGGAGTACAACGAAATGAGGAACAAAGGGTTCAGAACCAAACTCAACTGAACCGAAATAATGAAAACGGAGGCATTTTTATGAAAGCGGATTATTTACTTGACGAGATCAAATCTTCATTAAAGCGTATTGAAAAAAAGGATAATACAAGAACTATAGTTATTGCGTCTATTGCGATAATTCTTGCCGTTCTTGCGGTTATTGCCATTGCGATCAAGCTTAAAAACAAGTTTTCCGAGTTTGACGATATGTATGACGATTATGACGACTTTGACGATTATGACGAGTTCGATTATACCGATTACAACGATTTTGACGATGACGACACTGACGAAACTTATCACACATTAAGCTTTGAACAGGACGCGGAAGAAATGGAATAAGATCCGTCAAAATATGATTTTCAGGGGCTGAAACGTGGGCGAAAAACTGCGGGCAGCCCCTTATAAGATTATACATGATTTTATGGAGGACAAAATGAGTATTGATTTAAAAAACAGGCATTTGCTTACTCTTTTGGATTATACACCCGATGAGATACAGTATTTGCTCGATCTTGCCGAAGACTTAAAGGCAAAGAAAAAGGCAGGCACGGCGCATGATGTTTTTAAGGGCAAAAATATAGCCCTCATATTTGAAAAAACAAGCACACGCACACGCTGCTCCTTTGAGGTGGCTGCTTATGACCTTGGTATGGGCGTTACATATCTTGACCCTCTCGGTTCTCAGATAGGCAAAAAAGAAAGCATTGCCGATACAGCAAGGGTGCTGGGCAGAATGTATGACGGCATTGAATACCGCGGCTTCGGTCAAGAGATAGTGGAGGAGCTTGCAAAATACGCAGGTGTTCCCGTATGGAACGGCCTTACCAACGAATATCACCCTACACAGGTGCTTGCCGATATGCTCACAATAAAAGAACACAAGGGCAGGATAAAGGGCATAAAGCTTGTATATATGGGCGATGCGCGCTATAATATGGGCAACAGCCTTATGATAGCTTCGGCAAAGATGGGCATGGATTTTGTGGCATGCGCACCGAAAGCTTATCACCCCAACAGCGAACTTGTAAAAAAATGCAGCGAGATAGCAAAAGAAAACGGCTCGACCATAACACTTACGGAAAATGTTGATGAAGCGGTGAAGGATGCGGATATCATCTATACCGATGTCTGGGTATCTATGGGTGAGCCCGATGAAGTATGGGAAAAGCGCATAAAAGAGCTTCTGCCTTATCAGGTAAATAAAAAAGTTATGGATAAAGCAGGCGAACAGGCTTTGTTTATGCACTGTCTGCCCGCATTCCACGACCTTAACACCACAATAGGCAAAGAGATCAGCAAAAAGTTCCATATAGACGAAATGGAAGTTTCGCATGAGGTGTTTGAATCGTCCGCATCTATCGTATTTGATGAGGCGGAAAACCGTATGCACACTATAAAAGCGGTGATCGCCGCAACTTTGGGATATAAGAATCAATAATAAAGGAAGTACAAAAATGGAAGAAAACAAGAAAGTCATTTATTCGGCTATGCAGCCTTCGGGCGTACCCTCACTCGGCAACTACCTCGGAGCACTTAAAAACTGGAAAAATTTGCAGGATGAATACAACTGCATTTACGGCATTGCAAATATGCACGCACTTACCGTGCGTCAGAACCCGACGGAGTTAAGACAGCGCACACGCAACCTTATAATTCTGTTTATGGCTCTGGGCATCGACCCCGAGAAGAATATACTCTATGTACAGAGTGATGTTTCGGCTCATGCGGAGCTTTCGTGGATACTCAACTGCTTTACATACATGGGCGAATTGAGCCGTATGACACAGTTCAAGGATAAGTCTGCAAAGCATGCCGACAATATCAATGCAGGTCTTTTCACCTATCCTGCGCTTATGGCGGCGGATATTCTTCTCTATCAGGCAGACCTTGTGCCCGTTGGTGAAGATCAGCGTCAACATCTGGAGATAACACGCGACCTTGCGGAGCGTTTCAACAATATCTACGGCGATGTATTCAAGGTGCCTGATGCGTATATTGCGAAAGTCGGCGCAAGGATAATGGGCTTGCAGGAGCCTACACGCAAGATGAGCAAGTCCGAAAGCGACAATGACAACAATGTTATTTTTGTGCTTGACGACCTTAATCAGATAGCAAACAAAATAAAGCGCGCTGTTACCGACAGCGATACGGAAGTTCGCTTTGACCCTGAAAATAAGCCCGGCGTAAGCAATCTTCTGAGCATCTATTCAACAATTGTAGGCAAAACGCCCGAAGAAAGC
>JAGAHK010000048.1 GCA_017627115.1 Bacillota bacterium
AATCCGTATATATCTCATTGTATTTTGACCATACATCATAGTATTCAAAATCATATTCACCGTAAGCGGTATCATACTCCATTTTAGCAATACGGCTGACATAATCCGCATTATTGCTGTTGTAAGCATATCTTTCCGTTTCCTGTATCAGGCGGTCATATTCGTCCATATCGGTTTCATGCATCCATGCAAGTACAGATAAAAGTTTGAGAACATACTCCGCATCCACATTTTCAAGTGCTGAATACAAATTACCCGCACCCGTGCCGTGTTCATAAACAGAGGTCATAAATACCTCTTTCATATCTTCCGCCGCTTCGTTGATATCGGAATAATATTTGTTATTCATTGCATCCGCAAGAGGATTGCCAAGCTTGCCATACTCTATCATACCGCTGTTAGCCGAACCGTTTCCGTTTGCATATGCCGAATAACCCGAGTAAGGCGTTACATAGCTTTCACTATTGCTTCCACCCGAGATAGTATTAAACCACTGCTCGTTTGAAACATTTGTGCCGCCTATGGCAAGCACGCCGCCGCTCTGCACCCATGAACCTATCTTATCGGCTTCTTCGGGAGAAAGAGCGTTCCTATCAAAATCATTTATTATAAGCATATTGAGGTTATCAATGGCATCTATCCTTTCGGGCTTCATCTCGACAAGGCGGTCAAGCTGCATCTGTGCGGCATACATGGTATAGTTCCTGCTGACCTCGTCAAGAGTGCGGCTGCTGTCGGACATAACACCGAGCCATACGCTTTCTTCCCTGTCGGTAACGACATCAAAGGTCTCTTCTTTTACTATCTTGTCCTTGTTGTCGATAAGCTGCACCGAATAATAGTTTTCTATTGTGCTTGCGGGTATACAGCCCTTTATAAGCTTTGAGTCACCCGATGCAAGCTCAATATCCGAAAAATACTGAACTGTACCTGCGGGATGATCCATATTTTTCGTAATGTCGGTCATTTCATAGGAGCTTGTACGCACTGCGGCGCTGCCCTTGAAAGTTTTGCCCGAATTATTGGTCACTTTTACGGAAACAGGAACCTCCTGTTCGATCTTGATGGCACCATCAAAGCCCACCTGGGCTTCAATGGTGTAATCTTCCGCTTCCGCTGCGCTGACAAATCTCAAAAAGGGCGCAATAACGCTCAAAAGAAGCGCAAGAACAAGCAGTACCGCAACAACAGCGGCAATTTTACGTTTTGTGGTTGGTTTCATTCTTCTCATTTTTTGCCTCTCCTGCTATAAACCGATTTTTGAAATACACAAAGTATTCCATATTTGACCATTTTAATTATAACAGATTTGCGCAAAAATACAAGAGAATTCATAGAAATTTAAAAAAATTAATTATTAATTTTTAATGAATATCCACCGCTATATTTTTAGCACGAAAAAAATAAACCGTTTGCAAAACAAAAAAATCAAAAAATCCACTTGTTTTAATCAATTAAATTTTATATAATTATTCATAAGAGAAACGCTGATTTAAGGATACCAAAAATAATTTAGCGCATTTGCTTAACGGCTCTGTTTGCTATGTTCAGCCTGTTAGGCTTCACATTAGCATGGTCGCCTACAAATACGCCGCCATCGGCTAAAATTATTTTTGTTTTTTTGAATTTAATCAGCGTTTCCTAAGATAACAAAAACTTGTAAATACCAAATCTTGGAGGCAATAATGATAAAACTTTTAAAATATATGAAACCCTACATATTATGGGCTGTTCTTTCGCCTATACTTATGTTTCTTGAAGTCGGCAGCGAACTTGTGATCCCAAAGCTTATGGCACTGATAGTTGATAACGGCATTGCCGCAAACGATACTGCCTATATAGCGAAAATGGGTATGATCATGCTGCTTGCCGCCATAGTCGGTGCGATAGGCGGTATAGGCTGTGCATATTACGCAAGCAAGGCGGCAATGTATTTCGGTGCGGATATTCGCGAAGATATGTTTAAGCATATACAGGAATTTTCTTTTGTAAACCTTGACAAATTCCATACTTCTTCCCTTATAACAAGACTTACCAACGATATAACACAGATGCAGCAGATAGTTACAATGTGTCTGCGCGGACTTGTGCGCTCGCCGCTTATAATGGTCGGCGGCTTGTTTATGGCATTCAGTGTAAATGCAGAACTTACGGGTATACTTCTTATTACCCTTGTTGTTATGGTATGTTTTATCACCCTGCTTATAAGGGCAAGTTTCCCGCTTTTTCAGAAAGTACAGCAAAGCGTTGACAACATAAATACCGTAATGCGTGAGGATCTGTCGGGCATACGTGTCGTAAAAGCCTTCGTACGCGCCGAAAAAGAAAAAGAAAAATTCGGTGCCGCCAACGACGACCTTAAAGGCATAACGATAAAGGCTTTCCGCACTATCACTTCTATCATGCCCGTTATGATGATACTGATGAATACCGCAATGCTTTCCGTGGTATGGCGCGGCGGTCATCTTGTAGCGGAAGACGTGATGAGTTCGGGCGATCTGATGCAGTATCTTACCTATATCACACAGATACTTATGTCTCTTATGATGATGAGTATACTTTTTATGACAATAACAAGGGGCAAGGCGTGCGCAGACCGTATAAACGAAGTTATGGACACCGAATACGATATAGTCGATGCTCCCGACTGCGTTGAAGGTGTGATCGCAAAAGGCAGGATCGACTTTGAAAACGTGACATTCGCCTACCCTATGAGTACGGGCGATCCCGTGCTTGAAAATATAGACCTGACTATCGAGCCGGGCGAGACCGTCGGCATACTCGGCGAAACGGGCGCAGGCAAATCCACACTTGTAAATCTTATACCGCGCCTTTATGATGTAACGGGCGGTGCAATAAAAATAGACGGCGTGGACGTAAGAAAAATATCGCTTGACTATTTAAGAAAAAATGTCGGCATCGTTTTACAGAAAGCACTGCTTTTTTCGGGCACTATAGCCGATAATATGCGCTGGGGCAATAAAGACGCCTCCGACGAGGACATAAAAAATGCGTGTGAAATAGCAGGTGCTTATGATTTTGTTATGAGCTTCAAAGACGGTTTTGATACCGAACTCGGTCAGGGCGGTGTAAACCTGAGCGGCGGTCAAAAGCAGCGTCTTTCTATCGCGCGCACTATTCTCAAAAACCCGAAGATACTTATTTTTGATGACAGTACAAGTGCGGTAGATACGGGCACGGAGAAAAAAATACAGCAGGGTCTCGCGACAAGACTTAAAG
>JAGAHK010000049.1 GCA_017627115.1 Bacillota bacterium
ATGGTTTTCATAGTGCTGTTTTCGCCGCTACCAAGAAATAAAGTGCAATCGCAATTTCCGACTAAAGTTCCTGCCTGCTTGTCATACAAAGCCTCTATTTGAGCCATATTCTGAACGATGACATCAACGGAAATTTCTCTCGAACGAATTATTGAAATGATCTTCTCAAAGTTCGGAATTTGCCCGATATTCGCAAATTCGTCTAAGAGTACACGAGTATGGACAGGTAGTCTGCCACCGTAAACATTATCCGCCTTGTCGCAAAGTTCCTTGAATAATTGGCTATACATCATATTTGCAAGGAAGTTAAAAGTAGTGACTTTATCGTCAATTATGATGAAAAGAATCGTCTTTCTATCTCCGATAGTGCCGAGTTCCATTTCATCATATTTTGTCATTTCTCTCACTTCCTCAACATCAAAAGCCGAGAGCCTAACTCCTGCGGAAATTAAAATAGATGTAGCTGTTTTCCCAGCAGCCAGTTTATATTTTTTATATTGCGATAATGCAAAGTGGTTTGGCTGCGGTTTTTTTATTTCTCTGTCGGGTGTTATCTCGACTTTATATTTTTTGCAAAATTCCTCTGTACCAATTTCAAGTTCTTCAAAGGCATAGTCAACAACATTCATAAATGTTTCGTCATTTTCTCTGACTTCCATCGCATTTATCATTTTGAGAAGTGAAGCAAAATTGTGTTCTTCTTCGGGCAATTCGTATATTATGTAGCCTATCAAAGCCATATACAAAAGTCTTTCGCTGTTTTCCCAGAATTGATCTGCCGACTTTTCTCCCTTTTCCTTTGTTGAGGTTATCAGTATATCGGTAAAAACCTTTATATCCGCCTGTGTTTTCATAAAAGTAAACGGGTTATAGTGCATACTTTTACTAAAATCAACGGTATTAAATGTTTTTATGACATAGCCTGCATTAGCAAAAACGGCACCGACCTCTGTCAACACAGTACCTTTAGGGTCTGTTATCACATAAGAGGAATGAAGCTGTAACAAATTCGGTTTGATAAAAAAACGAGTTTTACCGCTGCCGCTGCCGCCAATAACCAAAACATTATTATTTCTCATAGTTTTTCTTGTATCAAGGCTCATACTTTCGGTTTCGGTAAAAAGCATATTGTTTTCGTATTTGCCGTCCTTGTACTTTGCAATGTCAGCAGCCGTTCCCCATTGTGCCGAGCCGTATTCTCTGCCAAACATATAATTTTTCTTACAAAAAACTTTATAAATAACGGCGAGAGCAAAGGCAAAAACAAAAATACCGCCAACAATAGCAGAATCCTTGTCGATTTGCAGCTTTGGAGCATTTACCATTTCATCAAGACCTGATGATACATCTTCCAATTTTCCCGATATATCCGTCTTTTCGGAATGATAATAGTTATATCCCATATCGTTACCGACAAAAAAGATAAGTACACCGCAAATAAGAGCAAAAAATAGAGAGGATATTTTCATCGTGCGTCAACCTCCCTATGTTTGATAGGTGCTTTAATACTGTTTTGTGCTTGTGATATATCCTTGTTTCGTTTCAGAATATCGGCAAGAGATGTCTTTTTCTTTCCGCTTAATTCATCTTTCAAAACCGTTTCGACCGCACTTTTTACAAGCGTACTGTCCTTTCGCTGATACAGTATCTTATAGCCACCGTCTTTTTCTTTTTTGACCGCAAAAGCCATTCCTTGCTTTTTACATTGCTTACAGATAGCTTCTAACTGCTTCTTATCGTTTATTATATCGGAGTATTCCAAGTCACGACCTTTTTTTACAAGCGACTTTACACTTTTTTTACCTGTTTCGCTTGCATTACGCATTATTCCCTGTTCGGCTGAACGACCGATATTTTTTATATGTGTTCCCATAAATCGCAGGAATTTTTTTAAGAAGCCTGTTACTAAACTTCTGCCTTGTTCCTCAAACAAATCTATCACCTCCCAAATGTCACTTTGCCTAAAGGCTTGATCGGGAATATGTTTTCGGAAACAAAAAAAGCACCGAATTATCAATAAAAATCAATAATCGGTGCTTCGGTAGGGTAATATTTATCTTGGGGAGGAGGTCTTGCACATTTCATATTTTCACCTCGTCA
>JAGAHK010000050.1 GCA_017627115.1 Bacillota bacterium
ATGACAATACTTTTCGGAATACCCTTTATAAGTTCTTCCTGTGCCTGCGGCTGTTCTACGGGCTTTTCTTCCGACTTTTCCTGTTCCTTTTTATAGGCAGGAGAATTTATATATTTTTCCCATACATCGGCTTCAATGCCGAAAAGTACATCGGTACTGCTTATATCTTCCGCAGTTTCAACGATACTCTCGGTATTATCCTCGTAAAGCATATAAACAGGTAAATTCTTATTGAACAAATCGAGTGCCGCATCGGCATTAAGCGGCAGCATAATATTGTCGGTGTAGCCGTATTCGTTGCGTTCCTCAATACTAACTGTATCGTCGGGCATATCAGCCTTGACTGCATCGGGGAGGATATAAGGCTGTTCTTCCGCAGGCAATTCAATCGGTTTATCTGTTTCGGCAGCTTGTATTTCCGCCTGCTGTTCGGAGGTGCTTTCCTTTGCTGCCTCGTCAAGCGACTTCAAATAGGTATTTATGGAAGATTTTATTTCCGCAATAAGACCGAGAAACAAGTCTTTATCCTGTTCTCTGTATGTCAAAGTCACTTTTTTAGCATCAAAATCGAATTTACTGCTATACATTATCTTATTCTTATTAAGATAATCAATAAGGTCTTTTGCAATGTATCCGTCTATCACCGAATAGGTTTTGTCGGGTATTTCGTCATAAGATGTATTACCCATAATAAACGTGTTATCAAGTTTAGTTTCCTTACCTGTGACTTCGTCAATTATACTGCTGCACAATCTTTTTTGTGCGCCGCCGAAAGTGAAAGTTATTGTATCATCATCGTTCATTTTGCCGCTGTACTTTATATTAGCTGCATCAAAGCGGCTTGCTATCTCATCGGCAAATTCCTTTGATACTTTACGATATTTTTTATCGGGGATATATTTGTAGTTTGTATTGCCTATTATTTTATCCTTTGAGATTTTTTCGGCTTTCTTTTCGGGCTGGGTCTTTTCGGGTGTAGGTGTGGGACGTTCAAATTCCCAACCGTTACCGTTAAGCATAAGGTTACATTCCGTTGCCAGATCGCCCATACGCTTAAATGCCGCATAGCCGTCCTCTAATGTTTTGCCCGTGATAAATCGGCTAACGCTGCCTTTAGAGTGCATAGCAATATCGAGATATATGCCCTCGCTGCCGCCAAAGTTCGGGTGACAGGTAAATTCCGCATCTTCGGGTATTTCCCTATCTTCATTTACATCATAGCTTAACTTGAAATAATCAATAAAATCATCGGGCAGCATATTGTTGTTTTTAAGGTGTGTCTGTAACTGTTCAAAGACTTCGCCTGCGGTCAAGTGACCTATGACCTTAACTCTGCCGTTTTCATCACGTTCCGAATACTTCTCAATTTCTATTGTCTTAACGACAGAAACGGCAGGGGTTTTGTTTTCCTCTGCCGTTTCTTCGTCGCTTATGCGTAAATTATTTCGTTGTGGATTATCTCTCTTACTCTCTGTTTGAGGTTGTTCCTCATCTGCGCCCAAGTTATCGGGTCTTTCTCTTTCAGTTCCGCCGTTATCCCCTCTGCCTGTGACATCTGTTCCATCAAGCGATCCTCCATTTCGTTCGCCTGTCTGTTTATCTCCGTCAAGTGCTGTTCCATTCCCCTCACTAACAACATCTGATACGTTGCGTGTTTGTGCTGTTCGAGAAATTCCAGACGGTGACGTGTCCACATTGTCTGTTCGTAAGGTATCACTTCCAAGTCTACCATCGGAAGATATGTCTGTGTTTCCTCGTCCAAGCGGTAGGTCAGTCCGTTCTCCTCTTTGTACATCGGTAATGCCTGTTCCTTTGTCATTGTCTTTTCCATAATCGTCATTCCTTTCATTGAGTTTATATTGTTCGCAGTAACGGACTTCCTTGGCTATCTCGGTAAGTACCGTTTGTGCGGTTTTGGTTACTGCATCGCCAAGCTGTAAAATTGTGGAATAGGTGTTGAAATCGCCCAAGTATTTTAAACTTTCTTCATCAATGTACCTGTGTATGCCGCAGCGTTCGCATATCATAAGATTGATACTTTCTTCGGCTATTTCACGGAAACGCAGGGCAAGGTTTTGACGGTCAAGTTCTTCTATAAGCGAACCGCCTTTGTTGTTTTCCAATTCGTTAAGGTAGTTACTCATATTTTCATCAAGCAAGCCCTTAACTCTTTCGGAAATAAGGCTTTCAAGCCCTGCACCTTCTGTCAAGCCGTATTCGCTTGCGTATCGCTGTGTAACGGCTCTTTCATATTTACCCGATATTGCCCAA
>JAGAHK010000051.1 GCA_017627115.1 Bacillota bacterium
CGCTGTTATACGTAAGATATGTCTTAAAGAAAGTGAATATATAGATGTAAGGCTTTTCGACATAGACCAAATGACTCATCATTATTATGAAAATGCCTCCGATAATTATATTCATTCGGTTTTTGATAGACTGATAGGCGGTATTAATTTTATTTACTGCACCGAAACAAAAAATATACGCATAAATAAAAGCGGCAAAGAAATATATTCGGGTCCTATTGTTGAATGGCGGGATAATGCCATTGCCAACGGATATATCGAAAAGGACTGCATAGAAGTGTTTTATCAGATATGCAATGCTGTTGCCGATGCGAACGGCAGCGGTTTTTTTGTGACTGAAACATCATTTTTCAGTGACGATATAACAAAGCACGAAGTAACATCTTTTAATTTTTCCGTAGTCAGCTATGACCAGCGTCCTGCTTACACTGTTGGTATAATCTCAAACACGGAATTTCCCGACCGTTCATTTCTCGATCCTCTTACCTGTCTTTACAACAAGCGAGAAATACGCAAAATAACGGACTCTGTTCTTGATAAATCTTTAAAATGCGGTACCAAGACCGCTATAGCTATTATCGACCTTGACCATTTCAAAGAAATGAACGATACTTACGGACATTTATCGGGTGATAAAGCGCTGATGAATACAGCAAGGATAATAAAGGATATTATCGGCAGCAGAGGCTATGTCGGAAGAATAGGCGGCGATGAATTTTTTGCTGTTTTGCCCGACTTATCCGACCTTGACGAACTTCGCAGACTGCTGCGCTGCATACGTGCACAGATACGCTGGCATTTTCTCCACTGTGATGAAGATGTGAATGTCACCTGTTCGATAGGTGCCGCAGTCTTTCCCGATAATGCCGATAATTACAACGATATTTTTAAGCTTACGGACCATTGTCTTTATCTTGCAAAAACAAAAGGCCGCAACCGATTTATTGTATACACCCCCGATAAACACGGCAGTGTCGAAGAAATACTGAAAAATGATTCGGTTGTACAAAAAGAACATACATTCTCGGAAGATGACAAAAGAGATCATATACTTTCGGTAATAAACAGAAGCAACATGACAGATAATATTAAAGATTCCGATTTTGTACACAACATTCTTACCGAAATACACGATAACTATAAGATAAACGGTGTACAGTACTGTTCATTGGATAAAAGCAGATACTTTGATGTTTGCGATTACCCTGTAAAAGACAAGTTTACATTTATTGATATTTTTGATACTTTCAAGGATAGATTAAACTCGCGCGGCTACCTTTCTTTGGGAAACTATATGAATGCAAAAAGCTTTCTTCCCGAGCTTGCGGAGTATATGTCGGAAAACGAACTGCGCTCGGTATTTATAGTTCCCGACACGCCGGATAAAGATGAAACGCGCGGTATCTTTATAATGACAACGCAAAATCAGCGAAGCTGGTCGGAATATGATATAAACTCTCTTATGATACTTTGCGGAATTCTCGGCCGTTTTGTATAGGATGAGGTGAAACAATGAATTCATCCAAAACAAGGATAAAAAAGAGCCTGCTGAAAATCATTCTCGGCAGGACAGGGTTTATTGCACTTTCAATAATAGTGCAATTGCTGCTTGTTATTTGTTATTTTCGTTTTCTTGAAGACTATTCCGAACTTGTCACCGCTCTTCTTTATATCATAAGCTTCGGAGTACTTCTTCACATTCTCAATTCGGAGGAAAACCCAAGCTATAAGATAGCATGGCTGCTGCCTGTTGCTATTTTTCCGATATTCGGCGCTCTTATTTTCCTGTTTTTTAAATTGCAGCCCACCGTAAGGCTGATCAATTCAAAATTAA
>JAGAHK010000052.1 GCA_017627115.1 Bacillota bacterium
CACGACCATGCTAATGTGAAGCTATCGCCGATACGCGCGACAAGCGCGTAGAGGCTCAACGACACAGGTTGGACGGCTTAGCCGCCATCCAACCCATTAGGCTGAACATAGCAAACAGAGCCGTTAAGCAAATGCGCAAAAAACATTTTTGAATGCTTAAACAGCAGGGCATAGGCATATGGCAGGGTGTGGATATTTACTTATGTATGCACATTTTTATTTCAAATATTTGTCTGTTTATTTTTATATCATAAAGCCAAAATAATAGTGTACCGGACAAAAAAGCATTTGCCGCAGCTGCGGTAGTCAATCAAAGGAGGAATTCTATTATGGCTAATAGTTCAAGTTCAACAAATACAGGTAAGGTAAATGTACCCGAGGCAAGAGAAGCGATGAACAGATTTAAGTATGAGGTCGCTAACGAGATCGGTGTACCTTTAAAGCAGGGCTATAACGGCGATTTAACTTCTGCACAGAACGGTTACGTGGGCGGTTATATGGTCAAGAAAATGATCGAAGCTCAGGAAAAGCAGATGGCAGGCAAGTAATCAGAGGTTTTCTGTTTTTATTGTATTGAGAAGTATTTAAGTTTGTAAATAAGTATTATTAATATGTTTGGTACAACAAAGGAGCGCTTTTGCTTTAAGCAGGGGTGCTTTTTTGCTGTCTGCGCAAAAAAAGTACCCCCGATTTTCGGAGGTACTTTAAAATTTAAGTTAAAATCAGCTTAAGGACTTGATAGCTGCATCAAAGTTTACGCTGTCAGGGAACTTATTGGACTTACATGTGTTCTCAATGTTGTCTCTTACAGAGTAGAAGGACTTTGTTGCGTTAGAAGTGTTGCTCGGTTTCTTCAGAGTCTGGCTCTGCTTTGACTGATCGCTCTTCTTTGCGCCCCAGCTCCAGTTATTTGACCATGCTGCAAATGTGTAAGGAAGCTGATAGTTGATATTGTTGTTGAAGGAAGCGCAGTTTGTGATGTAACCTGTGCAGCCCTCGCTGTTATTGTTATCAAAACCTTTTGACTTGTGGTCGAACGCTACGCAGTAGTCAGCTGTTCTCTTAACGCTTGTGCTCTTTTCAGTTGTCTTGGAACCGAACTTGAAGCCGTTGCCGTTCATTTCGCCCTGAGCGGATGATACCCATGAAGAAGCAGACTTGCCGTTGATCTTACCGTTAAGCTTGATAGAACCCTTGTTGTAGTTGCTCTCAAAGCTTGAATCGGAAGCGATAAGCTGCTGAATAGTCCACATATTCTTATCAAGTGATTTACCTCTTGAAAGGTCATATGCACCTGTGAATACATCGGGGTTACCGTTGTTCCAGCAAGCGGAGTGCTTATAAGTTACTGTTGCGGACTTGTCGCCTGACTTGTCGTATGAATCCCAGCCGTCATCACTGTTATCCCATGCGAAGCAGTATTCAAATACAGTGTTGGAAGCACCGAGCTTAGGTGCAAAACCATCGGCATTTGCGCCGTATGTGGGAACGTCACAGTTTCTGTATGCGTAGCAGTACTTTAATGAGTTGCCGTTTGCATTATCGGAAAGCTGGATACCCGAGTCATTGTTGTAACGAGCGATGATGTGGTCAAGTGTGTTCTTTGCACCCGAAACCCAGATACCGTTATCGCCTGCGTTCTCGATGATAAGGTTCTTCATTGTCTGATTCTGACCGCTGATGGTGAAACCGCGTGCAGTAGAACCGTTATCTCTTGCTTTCTTGAAGTTGAGACGGGGATATGTGCCGTCTGATTGCTTAACACCAACGATAGCAGCTGTCTTAGTACCCGAAAGCTTGATAGTCGAAGTAGTGCTGATAGTAACTTCGGGAGTGTTGATATAAATTGTACCGCCGCTGCTGTTGATAGTCTTAACTGCGTTAAGAAGTGCAGATTCGCTGTTGCTTGTAATAGTAGCTACACCACCGGAAATAGTTGTTCCGCTTGTTGAGCTTGAAGAACTGCTGCTTGATGATGAGCTTGAGCTGCTGCTTGAAGAACTTGAAGAGCCGCCGTTTGAAGTTGCTTCAAATCTGAACTGCTGGCAAGCGCCGCCGTTGTATGTCCAAAGACCGATGTTGCCGCCGTTTGCTGTTGACCAGTTGTATACGTCAAGAGCCTTTGTGTCGCCGCTTGACTTTGAAAGAAGCGCGTAAACACCGTCGGAGATCTTCTTTACTTTGAATACCTGTGCATCTGCACCGTTTGCGGAGTAGATCTGTACGTTAGCACCGTCTTTGTTTTCGCCGTTTGCAACGTCCATCATTCTGCCGCCCGACATACCGCTCTTTAATGTGATATAGTTGCTGCCTTTGTTGGTAACATACCACTTCTGGCAAGCGTTGCCGTTGCCTTCCCACTGCTGTACGTTAGCGCCGTTGCTGTCCTGTGCATTAACAACTTCAACATATTTCTGGCTGTTGATGTTCTTGATGTAGTACCAGCCGTCCTTGATGAGTGTAGACTCGGACTGTGTTGAAGAAGATGATGAGGATGACGAAGATGAGGATGAAGAATCCTTTGTGTCAACCTGTACTTTATAAATGTTGATACCGCTGCCCGAAGAGTAGATGAATACTGTACCACTGTAGTTTATTGTAACACTGCCGAGAGCTGCGGAAGAACCTGCTGTGATCTTACCAAGCTGGTTGCCCTTTGAGTCTGCAACGATAAGTGTTCTTGAAGAAGAACCCGAAGATTTGCAGGTAACCTTTATTGTAGATGTGCCGCTTGTATCGAAAGAAACGGATCTGTAAGAAGTTGTACCTGTGCCGCCAAGTGCAAGTGCATACTTAAATGAAGTGCCGTCAACAGTTACGTTTTCGGATTTAACAGACATTGTCTTTTCGCTTGTTGCGTGTAATCTTAAACCATTGATAGTCGATGCTTTGGAGATGGTGCCGAGGCTCTTGAAAGCAGAGTCGCCCATGTTCCAGCTTGTTGAAGCAGCCTGAACTTCGATAGGTGCCACAACGTCCTTTACCGTAATAATACCACCCGATACTGCGAGCATAACACTTAAAACGAGTGCAAGGGGTTTTTTAAATTTTTTCATTGTAATTTTCCTCCTCTTGATTTTGCTTTGAAAAAATGTTTCTTTTAACCCTGTTATATTCTGCGTTGGTTTTATGCAAACCAAACATTACAAACACTATACTAAAAAAAAAGTTTTAAGTAAATAACACAAAACACCAAAAACCGAGGGTGATAATTGGTTAGTTTTCACAAGAAGATTGATACGTTTGCTACTTTTTGATGATTTTGCACATAGTCCGATTGTTCGTTATTAAATTAACACACAAAAAACGGCATAAACATCGCATTTGCAATGTCTATGCCGCTTTATTTGCCTGTTTTGGTTATTGTGCATTTTCAACAGGAATTTCAATTTGTGAAGAATTTTTCCTTTTTGTAAACAATGTGTAAACAACTGTTAACACGAGTGACACAATTGAAATGATTATGCCTAAATAGAAGCCCGAGGGCTGATATTTAAACACTATTTCGTGTTCACCCTGCGTTACATCAACACCAATAAGACCGTCCTTGCCGATAGATACCTTATCAACTTTTTGACCGTCAAGCTTTACGCTCCAGCCGGGAACATAAGGTATGGATGTGAACATAACACCGTCGTTGGCTGCATTGATATTACCCGTGATACGTGTGTCTTTGAAATCGGTTATCTCGAAAGGCTGATCTTTAAGCTTTTCGTATGCTTGCTCAAACACTTCGTCATGGTAGCTTGCCGCATATATCTTCACAGTACCGTCTTTACGGTAGGTACGCTCGAATTCACCCTTGTTTGTAAGTTCAAAAGTTACGGTGATGTCTTCGCCTGCGGAAACATGACCTATATCAAATAAACTCTTGCCTGCGCTCAATTCGCGCTTTTCATCGGCGGTATCGGTGATATAGTGTACCTGTTTTGTATTGCCCGCATCAACATAGATATAAAGATACTGATCCTGATCCGAATGTATCTTTGCGGTAACAGTGGGGTAGTTTGAAAGTATCGCAGGTGATGTAAGCTCGTATTTATACACATTTTCGTTTACTTTATCGGTAATGTTCATATATGTGTAGTCAAAGCTTGAAAGGGGAATGTCGGTAAACATTTTCTCCTGTATACCCGTTGTTTTTTCAATAAAATCATTCTGTACATCAAAGGGCATGGAATCCTTTGTGTCCCAATCCTTTATCTCGCTGTTTACCATAAAGCCGAGAGGAAGGACCTTGCTGTTTTCATATACCCAAACACGTCCGTCATCAAATTCATCGAGTTTTTCGTAGCGTTCGTTCTTTATCTCGCCGTCCCAGGTGCCGTCATCGTTTTCCTTTGATTTGTTCATAACATATTTAAGGTCGAACATTGCATCCACCAAAGGTGTGGGGTCATAGTAACGGTAGGAGTTACCTGTTGCGGCAATACCGAGATCGCCTATCATTTCCGATATTCCGCCGGGAGCCATGGAGCTGAACTGCGAAAAACCGTTGTAATGATAGAGCGCCGCATCATTGATAGTGGTAAAACGTCTGAACTCCGTACGGTAGAAATTGTTGTTTTCTTTTTCGTCAAGATAATCGACAGCTTCGTTTGTACCGTCGATATATTGTACATAGCTTTCTCTTCCCGTTGTTCTGTCAAGACC
>JAGAHK010000008.1 GCA_017627115.1 Bacillota bacterium
AAGCTGTTCCTTGAAGAAATCGGTAAGCATTTTTGCACCGACATCGTAACCCTCGTTGCCCACACGACCCTGTGTATTTACCTGAAGCAAAGGCTTCGGGATAGGTGTACCGTCGATCTTTACGGAACGGGGTACATAACCAAGGATAGGACAACGTGCTTCAATCAACTGCTCTTTTTTGAAGTGCGCACCGCCGCGGCGTGAAAGATACTCTCTTGTAGCCCACTGACCTGCAAAGCCTACTTTAAAGCAGCCAATGTACTGGTTGGGGATAAGGATATATCTTGTTTTGGGTGTTTTAAGTATCTGTTCAAGCAAAAGGTTTGCCTGATCAACTTTCTTGCCTGTTGCAAAAGGCCAGTAAGAACCGACACCCTCACTCTTCATGCTCATTGCGGAAGAGCTGTTATCAATGATAGAGGGGTTGGCATAACCGCGCGGTGCAACAAGTCTCCATATCCATGCAAGTGCAGGCGGAAGAACGTGGAACATACCGATGATACCGTAGTTCGGGTTTTCCTTTGTTGTAGGAGGAGTACGTACACCAAAGCTTCGTACATCTACCTCAACAGCGCCGTCAACGATGTTGTTCTTGATCTTACGCGGTAAGATAAGACGGGGATTGGGGCAGGGTACACCGGGTGAATCCTCTTCGTGATCCCAGATAAGGCATGTAGCGCCGGGCTCTGCGTGGATATTGATAAATACCAAGGGTTCCTTGGGATGTATTGTTGCTTTCTCCGTTTCGGGCTCCGTGCCGTACTGGTCGATGTGGTTAACACGCAGGAACCAACCTGTTTCGGCATCGGCAACAACAAGTTTGCCCGATTCGTTCTGTAATGAAGGATGAGCAAGCGCCATATCGTCCGTAACAGGGTGGAGCGATGATGTATCTGCTATGCTGACCTTGATTTCTTCACCCGTAAAGGTGTTTGTCGCAAGTAAAAGACGACCGTCTTCTTCACGGTGGAAAGGCTCTGTCATTTCCGACTTGCCGCCGCCCGAAGCACCTTCGTGCATAATGGTAAGCTCAAGTTCATAAGGTGTGATTATCTTAACTGTCGAAGCATGGAGAGTTACCCAGCCTTCTTCCTCACCGATGTGGAGAAGAACACTGTATACACCCTTCTTAGCCGAAGGACCGGGATAAAGGTTGTAGCTGAATATTTCCTGCATATCGTAAAGGCGATTGTGTACAACTATCTGTTTGCCGTCGTAATGTGTGTGACGGAAAGAAGGTGCAACATAGATAACAGCCTTGGGTTTGAAAAGGTTAGGTACCTTGCTTGCGGGAACAAAACCCTGAAGATCCGCAAGTGTAGCTGCAAAGAAAGCTGCATTTGTGGGAATGATAGCAAGTGAAGGATAACCGAGTTTAAGGTCTTCATTGCCCGAGTAGAAGGGGAGAACAATAAGACTGTCTCTGCTCTTTAACCATTCAAAAGTTTCATTTCTGATGCCGTCAAAAGGAATACCAAAACGCTCCATATGTGTGGGCTTGTCGGTAGGAAGGTCGTCTGCAATGACCATGGCATTAGGGTCACGGCGGCGGATAGTGATGTCATCATAGTTGATTGCTATACCGTTTTTACACTTTACAACGGTAGCTTCGCGGATCACCTTGTCACCAATGTCAAAATTAACGTCCCATGTCATATTGTCCTTTCCGCCAAGTGCAAGCTCAAAAAGCTGCTGCTTGCTTTCGGGTACAATGATCTCGGCATTGCCGTTTTTAATAATATCATTCAGTGACTGCGGTAAAATCATTTTCTTAATTGCTGCATTAATACTCATAAGTTTCCTCCTTAAAATTATATCGTCATCAGGTTTAACAGTAAACCTGAATTAACTTGCATGATAATAGGTTATGAGTTATAGCTCCCATAAAAAATCCTAATCAAATTAATAATACCATTTTTTCGGGTAAAAAGCAAGACAGAAAATACCAAAAACCCAATATTTTTTGTTTTTGGTATAAAATTAACATATTTTCCGCTTTTAAACTATGATTTAGTATAAAATTACCCAAATAAAAAGGTTGTCGGGGTAGGCTGTAAATTGTCTGACAATTGCAGGATATTGTAAAGCAATTGTCAAATTATGCATCTATGATGCTTTTTGCAATACTAAAAAGGTTGTTATAAGGCAGGCTTTGATTGCGTACCTGTATTTCGTACTTTATGCCGTCCTGATACCAGTAAAAACTGTTTTTTGTTATAACTTCTTCGATATCGTTGCCGTATTCGATTTCCATCGTGCCTTCTTCTATTCCTTTTTCTATATCATCCATCATTTTGAAATTGTTGGGTACACTGTAAAGCCAACGCTCGGAATAGGTAAGTTCAATATTGTTATAGTTCTCTGTTGTCACATTTTTTTGCGGAACAGATGCAAAGTAATCATTCTGTGACATTTTTGTGCATATAACGCTCAAACGTTCGCCCGTAGTTGCTGCTGCTGTCTGATAGTGATACACAACGGAGTCCTGACCTATATCATATGAAACAAGAGCGTAGTGGTCGGTAAGCATATTAAGCTGATGCGGTTCAAAGCCTGCCGTTGCTTCAAGGTCATCGGGCAGAGCAATAGGCTCTATAGATGCGGGAGCATTAAAATCTTCGGGTTTATTCCTGTTTTTATCTTCTTCTGCGGTGATAGTTTCTTGTGTATCGTTGTTATTACTGCTGCGGCTGCCCGATATTTTTATTATACCTACAATTGCGGCGATAACAATAAGGACAGCAACAAGCGCTGTTATTGCTTTTATAATAACATCATCATTGTTTTTTTTCATTTTAAGACCGATGTTCCTTTCTGTTAAATATACAACACTTCTATTATACGACAATGTTAAGATATTTGCAAGTTTTTTTGTATGATATAGTTTATATAGTTTATAAAAAGCTATGCGGTATTGCTGTTTCGTTATGTAAAACAAAAAAACGGGAGTTTAAATTGCTCCCGTTTTGATCATAGTTTTATTCAAACATATCTATATTGCTTGTATAGGGCACTCCGAAAATACTCTCGAAATCAACATTCTTCTTTTCTGCAAGATCGTTGAGAGGTTTGAAAGCATCGACTGCGTCTTTTGCGGCACCGAAAACAAAGAGCATTCCAAGTGTAAGACCTGTGCCGCTTCCGTCTTCGTCGGGGTTATCCTTTATAACTCTCGATACTGTTGCGGCATTCTTGACAGCATTGTCAAAGAATTTTATAAGTGCCTTATCCATGCCCTTTAAGCTTTCGGGAGCCTCAACTGCGGAAAACTTGTTCGTAAACGTCTTTAAAAGCGCAGATGCTGCTTCAAGCTGTTCGGGAGAAAGGTTTGTGATATCGCCGTCGAAATCGCCGAAAGCTTCCGATGCACCCTGTATTTCTTTCATTACATCAAAAAGATTTTTGATAAATGCGTATTCCTCGTCTGTAAGTTCTTCGGATGGCTTTGACGGATCGTATTTATAGGACTCTGTTTCAAACAGACTTTCAAGCTTTTCTTTTTGCGCATCAAGTGCAGTATAATCATTTGTATCTGTCACTATAGCGGATTTTGTTTCGGCATCCCATCCGAGAGAGTAATTTGCGCTTTCAAGTATCTCGCGAAGAGGGAGCATTGTTCTACCGTTAACTATCTGAACAGGGTTTTCAAGGTTTTTATAATCGAATGCAAGT
>JAGAHK010000053.1 GCA_017627115.1 Bacillota bacterium
ATACCGATGTTACATGGACTTTTGTGGAGGGCACCACACCCGAGCTTACAAGCGTTACCTTAAAGCATAACGAGGCTGTTGTCATAAGAGGACTTACGCCCCATGCAAGCATCAATTATACCGAGACCAACGATACGACCGAGACCTATAATGTAACGGCAGAATACATAAAAGCAGGTACCGGTCAAGGCGAGAGCGACCACACATTCAGAACAGCAACGGATGTTATCCCGACAGGTACATTATCATTAGCCGATACGGCGGAAAAGGTTTCAAATTATGAGACTGTAAACAGCACAAGCAATGTGAAAAATACAGCAACGCCGCAGGATATCAGATATTGCCAGTTTATAAATAAAATAGAAGCAATTTCTCCCACGGGCATTATTATGAGATTTGCACCCTTTGTTATACTTGCGGGCTTTGCCTTAGTGCTTTTGGCATTATCACGCAAAACAAAGGACAACAAGAAAACCAGAAACATCTGATAAAAACACTATCGCCGGCGGCTTGACTGCCGGCGAATTTTTTAATATAATTGTTTCAGGGAAACACTGTTCAAATCAAAAAGGCAAAATTATTTTTGGTATCCTATTAATCAGCGTTTCCTTAGACTATAGTTTATAAGCGGGGGTGTATCAATGAAACGCAAAGAAAAAGGACCGATGGATCAGCCGCAAAGCTTTTTGCTCCATGCGCTGTTTATTATAATATTGCTTTGGGTAATGTTCGGGTATGTATTCGGATTGATAAATGCCCCGAATAACGATATGTTTCCGCGTATAGATTCGGGAGACCTGCTGCTTTATTACAGGCTGGACACGGATATGAAAGCACAGGATGTGGCGGTGCTCAAAAAAAACAACACCGTATATATCGGACGTGTTGTTGCCGTCGGCGGCGATACCGTTGATATATCGGATGATAATAAGCTGATAATAAACGGACATACGGTCTATGAAAACAATATTTTTTATCCTACATCACGTTATGAGGGCTTTGTGGATTATCCCGTAACGCTTGCCCCCGATACCTATTTTGTACTTGTCGATCAGCGCAATGTAGGTGAGGACAGCCGATACTACGGCGTGGTAAGCAAGGATGAGCTGCTCGGCACCGTCATAACCATAATGAGGCGAACAAATCTATGAATATTATACGCAAAATAGCGGCGGCAGGCGACAAGGCAATAGGCGTTTTTTCCACATTTCTTGCAATAGCGGTGCTTGCCTTCAGCGGATATGTTTTATATGACAATTTTTACCAAAGCGAGGCCGCCTTTTCTTCCGTTGACCTGCAAAAATATAAACCGACCGTAAAGGAAACAAAACTTGGTTTTAAGGATATACTTGAAATAAATAAAGATACGGTGGCATGGCTTACCGTTTACGACACCAATATTGATTATCCCGTACTTCAAGGAAAAAACGATATGGAATATATCAATAAGGATATATACGGCAAAAGCTCGCTTACGGGCTCAATATATTTGAGAACAGCCGACCCTGCGGATTTCTCCTCTGTGTACAGCCTTTTTTACGGACACCACATGGACAACGGGGCAATGTTTGGTAATATAGAAAAATTTGCCGATGCAAATTATTTTTATGCACACCGTGACGGGCTGCTTATGACCCCTTACGGCAATTATGATATTAAAGCGTTTGCCTGTCTGCATACCGATGCCTATGACAAAAAAATTTATTTTGACGAAATATCGACTAAAAAAGATTTTGACGGATTGCTGCAATATGTAAAGCAAAACGCGGTGGTTTACGCAAATGATGTTTCAACGGAGAAAATCGCTGCGTTTTCAACCTGTGCCGACATTAAAACAAACGGACGTACCGTTGTCTTTGCTTCACTTACAACACACGACCCTGCACTTGATGCGGTCATAGAAGAAAAACAGGTAAAGCATATTGCAATAGGACATTTTTCAAGCGGGAAGAATTGGGCGCTGCTTGATGTAATATGCGTTGTTATGACAATATTGACATTGTTTCCCCTTACCTCAACGGGCGATAAATATTATCAGTTTATATATGCCCGCAAAAAGCAAAAGGAACTTGCCGATACGGATAAAAAAACGGCAAAAGATCTCGGCCGCTTTAAAATAAAAATTATTTTGGGAACAATAACGGAGGTATGCCTTTGTATCGCTGCCGTTGTCCGCTGTATCCAAACACAAAATTTCAGAACGCAACTTGTTATAAGCGGAAAATACACATATATTTTCGTTTCCTTGTTTGCGGCGGCCTTGCTTGCGGATATTATCTTTTTCAGATACCGCGGTAAACGCCCCAACGAAGAACAAAAGTCCTTGGAGGAAACAGAACCGCAAACCGAATAAAGATTAATTATTTATGAGCCCCATCCTATAG
>JAGAHK010000054.1 GCA_017627115.1 Bacillota bacterium
TTTAAACGGAAAGCCCGTGTTTTTATCCATAGCCTCCGCCTGTGTCCTTACAAGCGAAAGCGGAAGGCTCTTTTTTTCGTTTTCCGTTCTTTCTGCCGTCTTTTCGGCTATTTCCCTTAAGATCATTTCTTCACCCCGTTCAAAAAGTTCTTCAATATATCAAGTCCGTTCGGTGTCAGTACCGATTCGGGGTGGAATTGGAGACCGTATATCGGTTTTTCCCTGTGTTCCACCGCCATTATCTCACCATCGGGCGTTCTTGCCGTTACTTTAAGGCAGGCGGGCAAAGTTTCTTCATCCGCACAGAGGCTGTGGTATCTGCCTACCGTGATATTTTTGTCCATACCCTTGAAAAGCAGGCTGTCGGTATCGGCTTCCGCCACGGACTGTTTGCCGTGCATAAGCTGTTTTGCATAGGTCACTTTGCCGCCGAGAGCCTCGCATATTGCCTGATGACCAAGGCAGATGCCAAGTATCGGCACATCAAGTTCCTTTACAATATCTTCGCAGACACCTGCGTTTTCGGGTCTGCCCGGTCCGGGTGAAAGTATGACCGCTTCGGGAGCGAGCGCCTTTATCTCACCGACCGTGAGTTCGTCGTTCCGTATGACTTTCATATCCTCCGTTACCGTGCCCACAAGCTGAAAAACATTGTATGAAAAGCTGTCGTAATTATCTATCAGAAGTATCATATCTCACACCTCACTTGCCGTTTTTACCGCATTGACCACTGCCGCAGCCTTTTGCAGACATTCGTTATATTCGTTTTCGGGCACGCTGTCGGCAACTATGCCTGCGCCCGAACGTATAAAGACCTTGTTGTTCTTTGAAAAAGCAAGACGTATGGCAATACATACATCAAGGTTGCCCGTAAACGATATATAGCCTATCGCACCGCCGTAAATGCCGCGTTTGTTGTCCTCAAGTTCGTTTATTATCTCACAGGCTCTTAATTTCGGTGCGCCCGAGAGCGTACCCGCAGGCAGTATGGCATCCACCGCATCTATACAGTCTCTGTCGTCCCTTATCTCGCCCCTTACGGTCGAGCCTATGTGCATAACATGAGAAAATCTTTCGATGCTCATATATTTTTCCACCTCAACGGTGCCGAATTTGCTTATTTTGCCTATATCGTTCCTGCCGAGGTCCACAAGCATATTATGCTCGGCAAGTTCTTTTTCGTCCGCCAGCAGTTCTTTTTCAAGCGCCTTGTCCTCTTCCTCTGTCTTGCCGCGGCGTCTTGTGCCCGCAAGCGGAAAAGTATGCAGAATACCGTTTTCAAGCTTCACCAGCGTTTCGGGGCTTGCACCCGCTATCTCGCCGTCACTGCCCGAAAAATAGAACATATAGGGCGAGGGATTTGTTTTGCACAATATATCGTAAGTCCCTAAAAGACTGCCCTCCGTTTCGGCTTCAAGCCTGTTTGAAATGACAGCCTGGAAAATATCGCCTTCCTTTATATAATGCTTTGCCCTGTTGACCATTTCACAGTATTCTTCTTTATTGAAAAGCGGCTTGAAATCCGATCTTAAAACAAGTTTCTCCGTTTTTTCCTCCTCACCGTAAAGGGCTATCTCCATAAGCCTGCGCAGTTCGTATTTTGCGGCATGATAGGCTGTCTTATAGCTGTCGGTCGGTATATTCACTATAAACTGTACCTTATTTGAATAGTTGTCAAAAGCGATCACCTTGTCAAAAAGCATAAGGTCAAGGTCTTTAAAGCCGTCCGTGTCCTTTGCGTTGAGTTTTAGGGTCGGTTCGGAATATTTGATGTAATCATAGGAAAAATAGCCCACAAGACCGCCCGTAAAGCTCGGAAGATAATCAAAAACAGGGCTTTTGTTTTCTCTGAGCACCTGCCTGATATACTCACGCGGGTCAAGGTCAAGTTCCTGTTTGGTAAGCTTTGTTTTAACGGTCGTGATGCCGTCTTTTGCGGTTATCTCAAGCAGCGGCTGACAGCCCAGAAAACTGTATCTGCCCCATTGTTTGCTGTCCTCAAAGCTTTCAAGGATATAGCAGTGACCGTCCACTTTTTTAAGGCATTTAAGCACGTTCATCGGATCTACATTGTGCGCATCCGTCTCACAGCTAACGGGAATAACACCGTATTCGCCGCTTTCGGCAAGTTTTTTCACTTCTTCAAAAGATGGTTTGAAATTAAGCATATTTTTTTCTCCTTCCAAAATTATGATTTAATAAATAGCATTCTGTACGGAGCATAAAAAAACGTCCCCGACAGAAAACAACTGTATCTGTCAAGGACGGTAAGAAACTTAAATAAGTCGATCCGCGGTGCCACCTTGCTTCACGGCAGGAGCCGTGCACTCATTACAGGGTACATACATACCCATGACAACTAACGTATGCCCTACGTTTTGTATACTCTGCAAACGCATTTCAACAAACCCTCAACGGTCCATTTAACGGTGTGTTTCCTGCTTGTTTCCAGCCTCCAAGCTCTCTGTAAGGGCGTTCGCCGTTTTTATCTCCGTCTCATCGGTTTTAAAATATTTGCATTTATAATACACCAATAAAAAACATTTGTCAATAGCAAATTTCAAAAAATTTTTTTAAACATAATAAAA
>JAGAHK010000055.1 GCA_017627115.1 Bacillota bacterium
AAGGACATTGACAAAATACTGCGCTATGCAATTGCCGCAGGCGATGAGATCAATCTGCTCACGACTGTAACGGGCGCAAGAGCAATGGGCTTTGACTGCGACGGATATACCGAGCTTATAGCTTATGAAAAGATAGGCGATAAGCTGCCGCTCGGCACCGGCCTTATGCTTAAATCCTACGAGCAGCAGCGGCATGAGATGTTTTTACAAAATGCACGCTTTTACGGCTCGCTCGGGGCACTTGTGCTGATGATGTCGCTGCTCGGTTTCTCGGCATATTTCAACGGTATCGGGCTAAAGATACGCCTGAAAGAATACCAGATTAGCGTAATGCGTGCAGTTGGCACACCGCTTAAAAAGCTAAAAAGACGGCTGACCTTTAACAGCGTAAAGATACCAGTAATATCGGGTGCGGCGGCATTTGCAATGGTCAAGCTTGCGCAGTTTATAGTAAAAAGCGGCTATAACAAATCAGAGGCTATTTTGAAAGATGCGGGTACAGTTTTCGATAAGATAGACATGGCGGCAACGCAGCAGGAGAAAGACAGACTTTGCGACATTTGCAACGAGATGCAAAAACAAAGCAGTATGATCCGTGATGAATTTATCACAAGCACGCAGCTTTGGTACACAAGCACTCTTATGCCGAGCATTATAATACTTGCGGTGATGTGCATAATAACCATTTTGCTCACCCGAAAGAGCTGTAAAATGTTCACCCCCGACATAGCCTCATCACTCGCAAAAGGGAGGAAAAGACAATGATAAAGACAGAAAACCTCACCCGAACCTACGGCAAGGGCGAGGGGCAGGTAGTCGCCCTAAAAGGCATTGACCTCACGATAAATGACGGAGAAATGGTCGCCATAATCGGCAAATCTGGCAGCGGAAAAAGCACTTTGCTCAACCTCATAGGCGGACTTGATGTACCGACCGAGGGGAAGATTTACTACAACGAAACCGAGATCGGCAAGATGAATGACACGGAGCTTTCCAAGTTCAGACTAAATAACGTGGGGTTTGTTTTCCAGTTCTTTGACCTGATACCTGAATTGACGGCGGAAGAAAATATTCTTCTCCCTTCAAAGCTCGCAAAGAAAAAGGAAAACAGCGCTGATGATATTTACTCAGCGCTGGATATTTCCGACAGAATAAAGCACTACCCTGCCGAGCTTTCGGGCGGTCAGCAGCAAAGAGCCGCTATCGCAAGGGCTATGATAAATTCACCCGATGTGCTGCTTTGCGACGAGCCGACGGGAAATCTTGACAAGCGCTCGGGCGAGGAGGTCATGGCGCTGTTAAAAACGCTAAATGAGCAGGGCAAAACGGTTATAATCGTGACGCATGATGAAGATGTGGCGGCGAAGTGTGGGCGTGTTATTGAGATTTCGGACGGGGAGATAGTTAAATAAATGCGAAAACAGACGGAATGGACTATAAATATCCACCCGTCTGTTTTATTATGTACAAAATATGTGCCGATGATTTGTGCAGTTCTACAGTTTTTTTCGGCCGATGCAACGTTTTTTATTACAGCCGCGTCTATAAACTAAAGGCTAAAAACGGAGGCGTAATTTATAATGAATATCTTCAAAATGATACTGCATAATCTAATTACTTATCGCTTTATTTCAATTCTTATTGTACTTAATATTGTGGTTTCGGCATTTGTTGTGTGCTTTTCATACGGGATCTATCAAAACTATAATACCGTCATCAAAGAGGGCAGCAGCTCAAACAGACAGCTTTGCATAGTTCCTACCTCCTCTCCACTTGAAAAGGTAAAAACATCAGTAACCACCAAAATGCTTATAGATACTCTTTACGAGCTTGATGCAACCACACTTAAAAACATAAAAT